>JAFKKW010000329.1 GCA_017304275.1 Hyphomicrobiales bacterium
GGGCTGGCAACGGAAGCTATGCCATCGCATCAGCATACGCGTATCGCCTCGCGGAAGAAAAGCAGCCAACAAATTGATTTCATGAATGACCATCATTTGCCGTTCCTATTTGTGTCGCACGGCGCGGAGCGATTTACTCGGCATTGAGGAGCGCGGCGCTCTCCTGATCGGAAAAGCGCGAAGGGCGGGATCGGCGTTGCAGCAAGAAAAATTCAAGTCCGCAGGGACGTGGTTCGTCCTCGTTTACGTTCTCTTCGCGACCGCAGCCGTCCTCGGCATGGGAATCGAGGGACCGAAGGCGGCCGATACCGAGGACGAGATCAAGCGCTATCGTGAGATGATCAATGACCCGATGGCGAACCCTGCCTATTTGAATGTCGACCGCGGCGAGGAGCTGTGGAAATTGCCGAGAGGCAACAAGGGTGTTTCGCTCGAGACCTGCGACATCGGCAAAGGGCCGGGCGTTCTCGAAGGCGCCTATGCCGAGCTCCCGCGCTACTTCAGCGATGCAAACAAAGTGATGGACCTCGAGCAGCGGCTCTTGTGGTGCATGGAGACCGTGCAGCAGCTCGATACGCAGGAGATCCTGTCGCGCAAGTTCGGAACCCCGAGCGCGACATCGGACATGGAAGATCTCGTCGCCTACATCGCCAACAAGTCGAATGGCATGACATTCCACATCCCGCTGAACGACGCGCAGGAGCAGGAAGCCTACGCCATAGGCGAGGCGCTGTTCTACCGTCGCGGGTCGCTTCTCGATTTCTCGTGCGCCACTTGCCACAGCGCGGACGGCGCAAGGATCCGCACCACGCAACTCCCGAACCTGACGAAGCCGGGCAAGGATGCGCAGGAGACCATGGGGTCCTGGCCCACATATCGCGTCTCGCAAAGCCAGATGCGGACCATGCAGAACCGGCTCTGGGATTGCTACCGGCAGATGCGCATGCCGCCGCCGGAGTACGGCTCGGCCGGATTGACGGCTCTGATGATCTACTTGGCAAGGCAGGCTGATGGCGGACCGATCAATGTCCCTTCGATCAAGCGCTAGAGCGCGCGTGTTGGCGCGGCGCGCAGCGATCGTTGCAGCCCTTTTTTGCGGGACGACCGCCGCTGCGCAGGAGATGAAGTCCGGCTCTCTTCCCGAGCAGGGCGCCTCGGCGCTCGAACGATACGTTGCGGAAATGTGGTCCGGCGCCGACGCGGACTGGAAGCAGCGTTTGCAGCAGGACGAGACGCAGGCTCAGTGCTCGCGCTTCCGCAACAATCCGCCCGATGACATAGCCGAAGCGATCCGAAAGCGCGAGGCTGCGACCATCGCTCTCCCGGAGGACGGAAACGTGCTCGGCCGCTGGCAGGATGGCGAGAAGATCGCGCAAAACGGGCGTGGCGGCCAGTTCAGCGACGCCCCGGACACCGTCCGGGGCGGCAATTGCTACGCCTGCCATGAGATGGCGAAGTCGGAGGCGTCGTTCGGAACGCTGGGGCCGAGCTTGGCCGAATACGGAAAGCTGCGCGGCTTCAGCGCCGAAGCTGCCAAGGAAACTTTCGCGAAGATCTACAATTCCCAAGCGACCTTGCCATGCTCCAGCATGCCGCGGTTTGGCGTCCATGGCTTCCTGACTGCGCAGCAGATCAAGGACGTCACGGCCTACTTGTTCGACCGGGAAAGTCCCGTCAACAAATGACGTCATGGTTCAACGGCGCTCGACATCGTCCCGTGTGGCGACGCGCCGCTGTCGCACTGGCGCTTATGGCGGCCACCGTGGCGGGAAACGCCTCCGCCGCGGAGCTGATCATGGTGCGACAGCGCGGATGCGCCTGGTGCGCCCTGTGGGATAGGGAGATCGGTCCCATCTATCCGCTGTCCGAAGAAGGTCGCTTCGCTCCGCTACGTCCCGTCGATCTCGGAGAGCCGTTGCCGGCTTACATTGAGAAGCCGGCCACCATCACGCCCACGTTCATCCTTGTCGAAGACAATCACGAGATCGACCGCATCGTCGGCTATCCGGGCGACGGCTTTTTCTGGGAGCTGCTTGCGGACATGCTCAACAAGACCTCGTTTAGGCGCACCCCGCCCTCCTGAGGCCTCCGCTCAGGACGACTCCATTCAGTCGACGATCTGGGACAACAGGGCGAGATCGGCTTTGCGCTCGATCTGGCTCAGACGGAACTCCAGAATGTCGCGGATGCTCACCACGCCGACCAGCCGGCCGGCCTCTTGGACAGGAACGTGGCGAACGTGATGCTGTTTCATGAGCTCCATGACGTGCACCATTGTATCGCTTGGCGTGCAAGTGATGACGCGACGCACCATGAGCGCGGAAACCGGTAGCAAATGCAGCTCACCGCGACGCTCCGCTAGGCTGTAGGCGATATCGCGTTCCGAAATGATACCGTCGATCGTATGCCCATTGTCGCTCACCACCATCACGCCGATCCGACGGCTTTGCAGTTGCCGGGCGAGAGACCCGACCGTCTCCGACGCCCTTATGGTCGCGACGCGTCCCCCGCCTCCTTCGAGAAAATCAGCCACTCTCATGCGCGTCCTCGATTTTTTCTGATTGAGCACAACCGTCAACGACGATCCCGAACGGGACCGCGTGGCTGTTCATGAAAGCATCAGGACTCGAACGGAGCGACCCGCACACATGTCGCGCGACATCTTCGCGTGTCGCGCTGCAGCAGAGGTCGCGTCTTCCGCTTGCCATCTCGGCGCGTTGGCACGCCCCGCTGGCCGCGAACGCTTCACATCGCCGACGGCCACGACGTGCCGGTTTGCTTAGAAACCGCCCCCGTCTCTACACATCGGACCTCCGGCCCCGGCCGTGTTGACATCGCCATCATGGCGTCAGCCGAATGCGGTCTGGCGTCCTACTTGCTTCACCGGACACCTGCACCTGCCCGCAACCATCGCAGCGCCCCACGCACCGCATTGACAGAGCAACCCTGCACCTGCAAAGATGTATTATAAATACATCTTAGAGGGTCCGCATGTTTCTCCTTGATTGGGTTGTACGCCTGTTTCTCCTGCCCGGAGATCTCGTTCGGCGCCGCCTCGGCATTTCTATCGAGGAAGACGGAGGAATTATCCGTTCATTCGTGAACATGTGCGTATGGGGGGTCGTCACCGTCCTCGCAGTGATTTACCTGCATTAGGTGGTCGTCTGACCGGCGGACGAAGCCGATGCCGGCCTGACCCATCACGGCAGGCAGCCGATATTGCTGCCTCCGAAATTGCCCTCGTAAGCCCGCGGCAAGGGAACCGAGAAGAGCAGCATCCGTTTCAACTACGAAAGGATGCGTGATGTATCAGACCTTCAAGTTCGCCGTTCTCTCCGCGTCGTTGCTGCTCGCGGCCTTCGCCGTGCTCGCCATCTTTGGCTTCTTCGACAATCTCGGCTTCCACGGATCGCTTGCGGCTGTCCTCGGCATCGCTTTGACAAGCGCAGTCGGCGTCGGACTGATGGGGCTCCTCTTCTTCAGCGATCGATCCCGGATCGACCGCGAGGTGCATGATGCAACGACGCGCCGGCCCGATCGACAGTAGGACCTGCCGTTCCGCGTCACCCTTCCTCTCATCCGATCAGGCCTTCAAAGATGTCGGGCGAGCGTATGCAGCGATTGCATACGGTGCAGAGAAGATCGATGTCTAAGGACCGTTAAACGTCCACCAGCGGACATGACTGGGTGGCAGCGATCGCGATCGTCAACACAGATCGCCGACTTCCCTTCTGGGACGCAGCCAGCCATCGAAAGCTTCCGACAGCCGCATCGAAATGAGCCTGCGTCGAGATTGACCTCGATGCCGACGGATCAACAAACTCAGGCGAATAATCGTAAATTATCGTTATATATCAGAATATTATGGCGGAGAGGGAGGGATTCGAACCCCCGGTACGGTTGCCCGTACTCCGCATTTCGAGTGCGGCGCGATCGACCACTCTGCCACCTCTCCAGCCGTCCCGGGTCGCGCGCGGTGACGTGGTCAAGTCACCGGGCCATTGCGAGCCGAGCGCAGCTGAATAGCCGCTGACGGCGCCGGGCGCAAGAGCGGTGAGAAGAAGGTCGCGAGAAGCCGAAAACTCCTGTCGGCGGAACGGCCTGCGCTCGCTACAGCCAACGGCGGCTAAGGCCTCAGATGGCCCGGACGCACGATCCGCGTTTTGACATCGGCCTCGTCGAACAGCGGCGTCGCCTCGACCGCGGACCGGCGACCCGGGATCGGCGTTTCGCTGCCCGCCCACGCATCCGCGAACGCGATGATTCCCTTGAACACGGCCATCTGCCTGCCGATCGCCTGGAAAGACGCCTCGCGGTCGATCTCATCCCATTTGAGGTGCAGCTCGACGATCGTCTCGTAGAGCTCCCGGAACTTTGCCGCACGCCCTTTCGACTCCATCGCTTCCGCCAGCACGAGGAACTGCCCGAACTCCACCACCAGCGCCTCCGCCGGCCGCGCCCCGTCCGGGTTGGAAAAATGAGTCTCGAGATAGGCAAGCGTCCGCGCCAGCACGCGCGTGCGCGACGCCATCGTCCGCTCGTCCGCGTCGCGGTCGAAGCCCAATAGCGATGCCCACTCCTTCGGTGCCGCGATCATCGGTTCGCCCCTCTTCCCATCATAAAACGCACCTGGCCCGCAGGGCGCGCCTTCCGAATCCGCCGACTACGCCGAAATCAAGGCGGCGACGGGGCCGCCGCAAGCTTACGCACGTGCGAGAGATGAACCTGTTGGACTGTGCCGGCGTTCGCATAGAGTTTCTTCTTTCAGCCCCTTGGGAGGTCGCATGATGGGATCCGGAAGCTGGAGCAGGCCGGTCTTCGCCGCGCTGATCGTACTGAGCGCGCTCCTCGTTGGCCGGGAGGCCTCGGCGCAAGCCGGCGTCGGGCAGGACTGCGGCGGCGCGGACGGACCGAGCTGCTCGGTCGGCCTCCTCTGCGACGTCCCCGCCGGCCAATGCAAGGACGATCACGCCGCCGGCACATGCGTCGTGCGCACGGAGGTATGCACGAAGATCTACAAACCCGTCTGCGGCTGCGACGGCAGGACCTACGGCAACGACTGCGAGCGCATCGCGGCCGCCGCCCGCAAGGACCACGACGGCGAATGCAAACGCTGATCCTTCTCACGCGTCCCGGAAGCGGGCCGTCTGACGGATCAGCTCGCCCAGCCTGCGGTGACGCAGCGCGAGCGTGAACAGGAACGCGCCGTCACCTTCGTCCCGATGCACGATCTCCATGCCGCCTGGTTCGAGCAGGCGGGGTAGAAAAACGCGCCAGCGCCCCACGTCGAGAAAATAGCGCACGGAGCGGAATATCAGCGCGCCGCCCTCTTCCGCCACCGCGAGCGACATGCCGATCCCGCATCCGACATGCTCCTCGAGACCGGTCGCGCCCGCGAAGCACTTGACCGAATGGATGACCTGCGGAAACCGGCCGGCCCGCGCATAGGTCCGCGTCCAGCTCTGCCCGCCGAGCGCGGCGTTCTCCATCACCGCGACGGTCGCGCCGCCTGTCATGCCGTCCGCGAGCGGCAATGGCGCACCGATGGCGCGCGCCAGAAACGAGAGAACCTTGCCGGCACGTGAAAGGCGAGTCTCGAGAACCTCGCCGGCGTAGAGCAGCACTTGGCCGGGGGCGAGCCGCTTCGAGAACCGCCGCTGCACCGCGGCCGGCAACCGCGACCAGCCGGCTTCCCCGACGAGTGCCCGGAACCGCAGGTCGACCACGTCCTCGCCGGACCCCACCCTTGCTGAGCCGTCGACGAAAGCGCCAGGCACGAGAGCATTTGCAGGCAAGGCGGACATGGGCGTGACCTCTACTTGTCTGCCACTCGATCTTTCGCCCGACGGCCGGAGGTGAGTCCGGCAAGCCGCGCCACCGCACCCCCCATTTTGATGAGCTTGGCCAGCACCGGAGTCGGCAACTGCAGCACCTCGTCGAAGCTCCGCGCCACGCCCTCGGTGAAATCGAGCATCGCGCGAAACCGGCGGCGTGCCTCCGGCGAAACCCGCTCGTCGCCTTCCGACGCCGCCACGCACTGGCGCAGCGCCGCGATCGCCGGATCGATCTCGCGCGCCTTGCGGCCCGCCGCGATACGCCGGACCATCTCGAACACATCCGCCTCCGCCTCGTAGAACTCGCGCCGCTCTCCCAGCACCGAAGCCCGGCGGATCAGCGACCACGCCAGAAGCTCCCGGAGCGAGGTCGAAACGTTGGAGCGCGCGAGCTTGAGCCGGTCGGCGATCTCCTCGGCCGACAGCGGCCGCTCGGACACGTAGAGCAGCGCATGGATCTGCGACACCGAGCGGTTGCCGCCCCAGACCTCGCCCATGTCGCCCCACGCCACCACGAACCGCTCGATGGCGGGGGGAAGTGGCTCATTTCTTACTGTCATTTCTGTCATGACAGAAATAAAAGAACGAAAATATGGCACCGTCAAGACCATCCTCGAACAGAATGGCCGTTAGTCCCGTTGTGGTATCGAGGCGAGGTGCGCCTGCGCAGCGCTCGGCGGTCACTGCACAGTTCTTGGCCGTCCGCCGGTCGCGCGTGCACGCCGTTCGGGCACATGATACGCCGATAGGCAGTACGTAACGGCCTGGCCCCTGGAAATGCTGGAGTTTCCTGACATGCCCAGGTTGGCCCGGCTCTTGCCATACGTCACGCATGGAGCAGATCAGGGCCGCGGAGTTGACGCCATCCTTTGACGAGATGAACGGCTTCGGACAGGGGATCCGAGAGCCGTACGCCGCCGTTTCCGAATGGCTCAATTCCACGCGCATCGAGGAGCTGAGGAAGAAGAGCGCCGAAGCCGAGTTGCTCTTCCGGCGAACCGGCATCACGTTCGCGGTCTACGGCGACGCCGAGTCGGCCGAGCGCCTGATCCCCTTCGACATGATCCCGCGCATCATCGCCGCCGCCGAATGGCGCCGCCTGACGGCCGGCATCGAGCAGCGCGTGAAGGCCCTCAACGCTTTCATGTACGATATCTACCACCGCCAGGAGATCATCAAGGCCGGCCGCATCCCCGCCGAGCTGGTGATCCAGAACAGTGCCTTCGTGCCGGAGATGATCGGCGTCGAGCCGGCTCTCGGCATCTACGCGCACATCATCGGCATCGACCTCGTGCGCACGAGCGAGAACGAGTTCTACGTTCTCGAGGACAATACGCGCACGCCCTCCGGCGTCTCCTACATGCTGGAGAACCGCGAAACCATGATGCACATGTTCCCGCACCTGTTCGCGGAGAACCGCGTCGCCCCGGTCGAGACCTATCCCGATAACCTGAGGAAGACGCTGGAAAGCGTCGCTCCCGAGCGCTTGCAAAGCGACCCCGTCATCGCCGTGCTCACGCCGGGCCTCTATAACAGCGCCTACTTCGAGCACGCCTTCCTCGCAGACCAGATGGGCGTCGAGCTCGTGGAAGCGCCCGACCTCGTCGTCATGGACGGCGTCCTCAACATGAAGACGACGCAGGGCCTGACCCGCGTCGACGTGCTCTACCGCCGCGTGGACGACGACTTCCTCGATCCTCTCACCTTCAACCCCGACTCCGTCCTCGGCGTCCCGGGCCTGTTCGACGTCTATCGCGCCGGCAACGTCACCATCGTCAACGCGCCGGGCACCGGCATCGCCGACGACAAGGCGATCTACAGCTACATCCCCGAGATCATCGAGTTTTACATGGGCCGTCCGCCCATCCTGAAGAACGTCCCGACCTACAATTGCCGCAAGCCGGATGCGCTGCGCTACGTGCTCGACAATATGCAGGAGCTGGTCGTCAAGGAGGTGCACGGCTCGGGCGGCTACGGCATGCTCGTCGGCCCGTCGGCAACCAGGGACGAGGTCGAGGCGTTCCGTACCCGCGTCAAGGCGAGACCCGAGAACTATATCGCCCAGCCGACCCTCGCGCTCTCCACCTGCCCGACCCTGGTCGAGGAGGGCATCGCGCCGCGCCATCTCGACCTCCGCCCTTTCGTCCTCATCGGCGACGAGGTGCGCCTCGTCCCCGGCGGCCTGACGCGCGTCGCACTGCGCAAGGGCTCCCTCGTCGTCAATTCGAGCCAGGGAGGCGGAACCAAGGATACCTGGGTGCTCCAGGACTGAGATGAGACCGCCGCAAGACGACACGACCGAGACCGAGCGAAGACGCAGAAAAAGAGCAGCAGCAGGGCAGGAGCCGCACAGGTCTGAAACATGCTAGGGCGTACGGCAAACGATCTCTTCTGGCTGTCGCGCTACGTCGAGCGCGCCGAGAACATGGCGCGTCTGATCGAGGCGGGCTACCGCATCGCGCTGCTGCCCCGCGTCGGCGAGGACGGCAAGCAGGAGTGGGCCTCGACTCTCGAAAGCGCAGGCTGCGCCGAGCAGTACCACGCCCGGCACGGCACGCTCGACACGCGCAGCGTCGTCGATTTTCTCCTCTTCGATGTCTCGAACCCGTCAAGCATCCACGCCTGCATCGACACCGCGCGGCGCAATGCCCGTGCCCAGCGCACCGCACTGACGCGCGAGATGTGGGAATCGATCAACGGCTCCTGGCTCGAGTTCCAGTCCCTCCGCCCCGACACGCTGCGCTCCGACGCGTTGCCGCGCATTCTCGACTGGATCAAGGAGCGCTCGGCCGCCTACCGCGGCGCGATGCTGAACACGATCCTGCGCAACGACACCTTCTTCTTCAGCCAGCTCGGCACGTTCCTGGAGCGGGCCGACAACACCGCGCGCATTCTCGACGTGAAGTATTACGTGTTGCTGCCCTCGACTACCATGATCGGCTCCGGCGTCGACAACGTGCAGTGGGAAGCCATTCTGCGCTCCGTCTCCGCGCACCGCAGCTATCGCTGGGTCTACAAGGACAGCTACCGCTCCTGGCGCATTGCCGACTACCTGATCCTGAACCGTGCCATGCCGCGCTCGCTGCGCGCTTGCTATAGCGAGATCGACAAGGCGCTCGACGACCTTTCGAGCCTTTACGGCGAGCAGAAGCCCTGCCTCGCAACGGCCAAGCAGATCCTCTCGATCCTCGACAAGGAGGACATCGACGCCATCTTCCAGTCCGGGCTTCACGAGTTCCTCCTCGATTTCATTGCGCGCAACAACCGCGGCGCGCACGAAATCTCGGAGGCCTACCACTTCAGCTCGTGAGGAACGGATGCTGATCGAGATTCGCCATGTCACCACCTACCGCTACGAGAAGCCGGCACGCTACTCGATCCAGAGCCTGCGCCTGACGCCGCCCTCCTTCGACGGACAGGACGTGCTGACCTGGGCCGTTTCCGCTCCCGGCTTCGACAAGCGCATCGAGTACCGCGACAGCATGGGCAACCTCGTCCACCTCGCCTCGCTGAGCAGCCTCCACGACGGCATCACCATCGAGGCATCCGGCATCGTCGAGACCGAGGACAGGAGCGGCATCGTGCGCGGCGTGACCGAGCTCGCCCCGCGTCGCGTCTTCCTGCGCGAGACCCCGAAGACCGCGCCCGACAAGGGCATTCGCGAGCTCGCCCGCAGCGTCAGCAACGGCAAGGTGCCGAAGGATGTCCTCGATTGCATGCACGCCCTGATGCGTGCCGTGCAGGACGCGGTCGAATACGAGATCGGCGCCACCCACGAGCATACGAGCGCCGCCGAGGCGCTGGCCGCCGGCAAGGGCGTCTGCCAGGACCACGCCCACGTCTTCATCGCCGCCGCGCGGCTGATCGGAATTCCCGCCCGCTACGTTAACGGCTACTTCCTCTCCGGCACCCTCGCCCCCTCCGAGGCCGCGCACGCCTGGGCCGAAGCCTGGATCGACGGCCTCGGCTGGGTCGGTTTCGATCCCGCCAACGGCATGTGCCCCACCGACCGCTACGTCCGCCTCGCCTGCGGTTTCGACGCCGCCTCCGCTGCCCCGATCCGCGGTACCCAGCGGGGTGGCGAGAACGAGGCCCTTGACGTCAAGGTCGAAGTTGAGCAGCAAGGCGCTCAGCAGCAACAGCAGCAGTAGTGGGCTGCCGCCAACCAAGGGATGCTCGCGATGACCTATTGCGTCGCGATGAGGCTGGACCGCGGCCTTGTCTTCGCCGCCGACACGCGCACCAACGCCGGCGTCGATAACGTGGCCCAATATCGCAAGCTGCACTTCTGGCGCCAACCGGGAGACCGGGTGATCGTTCTCCTGTCGGCCGGCAACCTGGCCGTCACGCAATCCGTCGTCAGCAACCTCAATGAGCAGCTCGCGACGCCCGATCCAACTGGCCAGACGCTGTTTACCGTGCCGTCCATGTTCCGCGCCGCGCGCCACGTAGGCGATGCCGTGCGCGAGGTCCGCCGCATCGACGGCGCCGTCCTCGAGATGACCAAGGCCGGCTTTTCGGCCTCCTTCATCCTCGGCGGCCAGATCGGCACCGAGCGCCCACGCCTCTATCAGATCTACTCCGAAGGCAACTTCATCGAGGCGACCGACGATACGCCGTTCCTGCAGATCGGCGAGCACAAGTACGGCAAACCGATCCTCGACCGCGTCGCGCGCCCCGAGATGAGGCTTGGCGAAGCCGCCAAACTCATTCTGCTCTCCTTCGATTCGACCTTGCGCTCGAACCTGTCGGTCGGCATGCCGATCGACATCCTGCTCTATGAGCGCGACAGCCTCGACGTCCGGCGCGAGAAGCGCATCTACCAGGACGACGAATACTTCAAGAACCTGTCGAGCTCCTGGTCCGACGCCCTGCGCACGGCCTTCCGCAACATCGAAGAGTTCAAGATCTGACGCGCTTCGACGCCCTGGCCGGCGCGAGCTTGCCGACCCGATGGACTCCACGCTGCGCGACTCCCGTTCTTCACCGTCATTCAGGGCGTCATAGCGGAGCCATGCTTCGCATAGACGCGAGCGGAGCGATGCAAGACCCGGAACCCGGCGCAAGAGTCGCCGAAGGCGCATTGGATCTTTTGTGATAGAAGTATTGTGCTGGATTCCCGCTCCGCACGTGGCTTCGCCGCGCTTGGCGGGAATGACGGATTAGGATGGCTGTCCGATCGGCGCCGCGCCGACACCCGCCTCCGCGCACGGCGTGACGCCGCGATCGTGATCGCCATCGCGCGTACCACACACATGCAAAAGCCTCCCATAGCTCTCGCGCGCAGCAATGAACGCTCCCCAATGGACGAGCGCGCCGTCGAGGCATGCAAAGATCCGCGTCAGAACCAGCGACGACGCAATGAGTCCGCCGACGGTGAGCAATCCCTCGAGTGCCAGAAACGCCCCGAGCCCGAGTCCGGCGGATTGGAGAAGGAGCCGCAGACCCTTGCCGAACGCCTGATTGCGCTGCGCGCGCTCCGCCGCCGCGAGCGTCGTCTTCGCATAGCATCGCGAGAGCGTGTCCCATGACTGCGCGGCGTCTTGCCAGCGCAGGCGCCGTTCGGCTCCGGCTGCCCCCGCGTGCAGATCCCAGGCCAGCACATAGCGCGTATGACGCGCTTGCGTGAGGCGGCATCCGCCGACATGCGCCGAGCGCGCCGCAAAAACCGTCGCCGCCGCAAGCACACCCCCGCCGGCACTCGCGAAGACTCCGAGCACGGGATGGATGAGGAACGTCGCGGCGACGAAAGCCGGCAGCCAGAAGAGATCGAACGCCGCACAGGGACCGGCACCGCTGAGGAAGCCGCGCACCCGCTCCGCATGGTCGAGCAGATGAAATCCGAGTCCCGGACCGCGCATGGCGAGCGCCGTCAGCAATTGCCGATCGAGCGCTTCCACGACACGAACCCCCGCGTGGCACACCATGCGCGCGCGGATCGCGTCGAGTCCCGCGAACGCCACGTGCAAGACCACCGTCACGCCGGTCAAGACAGTCAACGCCGTCACGCTGCCCGACGGAAGCACGCGGTCATAGACGATCAGCATGTAGAGGGACGTGGAGAGTTGCAGCAGCGCCAGAAGTCCCGACAGGGCCAGCACGCGGAGAAGGAATAACGACGTACAGCAAACCTTGAGCAGTGCCATAGGAAGATACGCCTTTAACGTGCATAAGACAATTATTGCACGCAAAAGGATATACGTATGAATCGGGATTGCGTATTTCACAAACCCTAGAATCGAACGATATTCAGTTAGTCCGAGGCGTCCATACCCTCGGGCTCGCATCCCGGCCGGGACCAATCATTCACGGCTTAGGTTTCTGAGCGGCCTTCTTGGCCTTCGTCGGGGGTGCCGTTGCGATCTTGCGCACAGCCTTCCGAAACGTGTCCTCGTCGCCGTCCGCGCCAAGCTCACGCGCTGCGTCGATGAACTTCTGGCGCTGGCCTTTGCCGTCGTCGGCAGTCTCTTTGGTCTTTGCCATGTAATCAGCCTAGCTGATTTGCGCGCGCTGAGCGAGGTGCGCCATGGGTAAGAGCGAGGAAATCGAAGTCACGCCGGAGATGGTCGAGGCTGGGTTCACGGCTCTACGTAATTCGGGCTTAGCGGATGATTATCTGGAGGCGGATAAACTGGCGCTTGTTGAAATATATCGAGCCATGTTTTCCGTTGCGCGTCGATGTCGGCCACCTTCATCTCGGAGAAAGTCCAAAAGCCGAACATGTTGATCAACCGCAGATAGAAACTGCATTCGTCTGAGTATGCGCCTAGCCTTGCTATGTCCCAAGGCTGGGCCGGCTGGTCGGCCAAGAGGTCATATATATTGGGCGGGACGAGGCTCACCCCTACCGCATCGCCGATCGAAACAAGGGTGGTCCAGTGGACAATTTCGTTGCGCTTCTGATCGATAAGGTTCAGAGCCTTGAAGACCGGATTCCAGAATGCGCTCACATACTCCT
>JAFKKW010000060.1 GCA_017304275.1 Hyphomicrobiales bacterium
GTCGGATCTGGCCTTCGATCCAGTCCTGGCGCGTCTGATCGTGCTCGAGCAGCCAGAGCGAGGCGATCCCGCCCGTGGCGGTCGCGATCCGCTCCGCCGCGCGCAGCATCGGCACCACGCGATCCAGATCCTCGACGACGGCGATCACGGGCCCGCTCGTGCGCCGCGCCGAGCGCCCGGTGACGACGATGCCGGTCGTCGCATGCACGGCGTCGAACAGCTCCGCAAGCCCGACCCCGGCATGTCCCGTGCCGCTGCCGTTGCGGACCGGCGTGCCGATGGTGAGGACGTTCCACGGGCCGTTCTCCGCGCAGACATCGGCCAGCGCCCGAACCGGTTCGGCGCGTACCACGCGCGCCTGCGCCTTGACCTCCGCCGCCTTGGCGCGGGAGAGCACATGGCGCTGCAGTGCGGCAGCCTGCGCCTGCATGTCCCGCGCCAGCGCCGCGACCGATAACGTCCGCGCGCCGCGCCCCGAAAGCGGAATTTCCCGCGCGAGCGGCAACGCGGCAAGATCGAACAGCGCCCGGTCCTCGATGAATACGCTCTCGATCTCGGAGCCGAACGCCTGCGCGAGGCAAAGCGCGGCATCCACCGCCGTATCCTGCACGTCGCCCGATGCGCCAAGCCACAGCACCACACGCCCGCGCTGTTCGTCGGCTTGCGCGACGTGGGCGATCATGCCTTCGCGGCTCCCGAAGCCTGCGGGCCTGTGCTGGACGCGAACGCCCGCGCGCGTTCGGCAAACGCCTTGAGACGCGCTTCGACGCGTCCGTTGACGGTATCGGCTCCGAAGCGCCCGGTCGCGCCTTTGTCGCCCGCGTCGAGTCCCGTCAGCAGATGCAACCCCTCGTCCACCGTCTTGATGGCGTAGATCGCGAAACGCCCCTCGCGCACCGCGGCAACCACATCCTCCCTGAGCATGAGCGTCTGCCGGTTGGCCGCGGGAATGATGACGCCCTGCGTTCCGGTGAGGCCGCGCGCGGCGCAGACGTCAAAAAAGCCCTCGATCTTTTCGTTGACGCCGCCGACCGCCTGCATCTCACCGAGCTGGTTGACCGACCCGGTCACCGCAACCTCCTGCCGCAGCGGCACGTCCGCTAGCGCCGAGATGAGCGCGAACAGCTCCGCTGCCGAGGCGCTGTCGCCTTCTATGGCTTCATACGATTGCTCGAACACCAGCGACGCCGCGAGCGCGAGCGGCACCTCCTGCGCGAAGCGGCCGGCGAGGTACCCCCACAGGATCATCACGCCTTTTGCGTGCACCGGCCCGCCAAGCTCGACCTCGCGTTCGATATCGGTGACGCGCCCGGGGCCGACGTGCACGCGGGCCGTCACGCGGGCGGGCCGTCCGAACGCGGACGGGCCCTTCTGCACCAGCGACAGCGCATTGACCTGTCCGACCTTCTGTCCGGCCGTATCGACCAGCACCACGCCGCGCTCCACGGAATGATGGACCAGCTCGCGCAGACGGTCGTTGCGGCGCGCCCGTTCCTTGATCGCGCGCGCGATGTCGGCTGCCGTCGTCACCTTGGTCTTGCGCGAGTCACCCTCCGCCCAGTAGTCCGCCTCGCGCACGATGTCGGCGATACGGCCCGTGTCGAGGCTGAGCTTGTCGCGATCCTCGGCGATGCGCAGGGCTTCCTCCATCAGCCGGGCGACGCCGCTGGCGTCGATCGGCTTCAGCCCATGCTTGTCGACCAGCGCCGCCACGAGGCGCGCGAACGCGCGGTCGGTCTCGGTGCTCCGCGTCAGCGTCTCCTCGAAGTCCGCCTGCACCTTGAAAAGCTGCGCGAACTCGGGATCGGTCTGCTCGAGGCTCTGCTGCAGATCGGACTCCAGGAGCAGCACGATCTTGATGGCGAGCGGGATCGGATCGGGCGCCAGCGCGGGCAGGAGTGCGGTACCCTGCCCGGCAGCAGGTTCCGGTGGCTCGATACGGATCTCGCCGGCTTCGAGCGCG
>JAFKKW010000061.1 GCA_017304275.1 Hyphomicrobiales bacterium
CCGGCCCACGAGCCAGACCAGCACGAGACCGGCAAGCGGCCAGCCGGCGACCGGAGGTCGTCCGGTCCAGTTCGGCACCGCGGTGAGCAGGAAACCGGCGACGATCGCAGGCACGAAGCCGAACAAAAGCTCGTGCGCATGCCAGGCAATGGGCGCAAACGCGGTCGGCACCTCGATGAAGCCGAGGAACCACGGTACCCAGAGCGCGACCATGATCACGGCAAACAGTGCGCCGAGCAGAAAGAACGGGCGGAAGCCCAGGCTGAGAACGGCCGGAGGCGATCGACGAGGCGAGTGGGACATCGTGGTCATGGCGCTCCTCAACAGCCGTCGTGCTGGAATGTGGCCGGGTCACGGATGAACGGCCAGTAGACCCTGAGCCAGAGTAGGAACGCACCGGCCCAGCCCAATGCGACGAGCGCATAAGGCGGCGCGGGGAGCAGCTCTGTTGGCCAGATTTCCGGGACGGCGCGCAGCAGCGTGGCCGCCGCCAGCAGCAGCATGGCGATGCGCGTGCGGCGCACGAAACCGAGCCCCTGTCCGGTATGGCGCAAGCCGGCAATGGAGAACACCGCGAGCACACCGAGTCCGAGACCGCCCATGAGGGCCAGGTGAAGACCCGGCAGTTCCGAGATCGGCAACCCGAGCCGCGACCCGCCTATCAGCATAAGGCCAAGACCCGCAAAGGCGCTCGACCCGGCAAGCACCAGAATCTCGGACCGCACGATCTCGCGACCGATGAAGGCTTCGGCGATGCGGTCCATGAAAGCCGCGCCGGCGGCGATGAAGAGATAGCCCGTCACCGGCCGCGACAGCCCTGCGGCCTCCGCCAGCACCAGCACCGCGACCAGGCTGGGAGCAAGGTTGATGCGACCCGGATGGGGACGGAACGGCGATGTCTGCTCGGTAGGATCGAGCACCAGATTGGTCACCGGGACCGTAATACGCGCCAGCGCAATGCCCAGAATGCCGAGAAATACGAAGCCCGACAGATGCGCGGCCCGGGTCGCCACGTCCATCAGGGTGTCGATATGGAGAAAGGCATATCGTGTGACCGCTTCGGTGGCCAGCAGGCAGGAAACCCAGAACAGGAATCCGACGAGCCGCGTGGTGCGTTTCTCCAGGGAGACTTTGGCGATATAGGCCACGAGCGCGCCAAGCCAGAGGAGGTCACAGACGGCACCCACCACGCCGAGGGCCTCGATGCCGAACAGCCCGATCAGTCGCGCGCCACCCCACAGGCCCATCAGGATCAGCAATGTGCGCCCGCGCAGCCGCTCGGTATCGGTCCACTCCGGTATGGCGGTGGTGATGAATCCGATCAGCGCCGCCCCGAAGGTACCGATGATCATCTCGTGCACGTGCCAGAGGCCGGGCGGGATCGCGTGCGCGAACGGCAGCGACAAGCCAAACGCCACGACCCACAGCAGAGGCCACGCCGCAGCGTGCACGGCCGCAAGCGGGAAGAACAGGCGAAATCCCTCGTCGGCCAGCACATCGCGGGTTTCGCCCAAGCTATCAAGCGTGCGGCTCCACATCAGGCCCATGAAGCCCCCCGCTCATGGGTGTCATAAAGATGGGCGAAGAGCGAGTCCTCCTTAAGATACGCCTGCACCGCGTTGAAGACGGCCCGGTCGTCGCGCGCGCCCGCGGGCAGCGTGACGAAGCGTTCGCCAGCGATGCCGCGCACCCGCTCGTCCAGGACCAGGATTCGATCGGCGACGCGCACGGCCTCCGCGAGATCGTGCGTGACGAACAGGCCCGCAAATCGCCTCTGCTGCGCGGCCGCGACCACCAGATCCTGCATCTGCCGTCTCAGGGCGACATCGAGAGCCGTAAACGGCTCGTCGAAAAAGACGAAGTCGGGCTCGACGACGAGGGCGCGCGCGATCGCTGTCCGCTGCCGCATCCCCCCAGACAGCTCGATCGGATATTTCGTCAAATCCTGGGTATCGAG
>JAFKKW010000062.1 GCA_017304275.1 Hyphomicrobiales bacterium
CTGCCAGGCCCTGATGCGGGTCGGCGCCGAAGCATTGTTCTGGAAGCGTCAACTCGCGCAGATCCTGCTCGGCACGATCCCTGCCCCTGCCGCCGCCCCGCAGCTTCCGCAGGCCGGCGTGATGACCGAGGCCGACGATATCTGCAAGGCGACCGGCGGCGGGTCGGCGCTCGCGGCCGACCTCTCCTCCGCGCTGGCCGCCGCGCAATCCCAGGCCGCGAAGATGGTCGACGCCGTCCGCAGCCAGAACTGGGGCAACGCGACGCCCGCCTACGTCGCCTGCGACGAAGCCATCGCCAAGGCCCATCAGGCCATCGCCAAGCTGCTCGAGAAAGCGGCGATGGCTGCCTGACACGCACCGCGCCGCAGATCAGAATTCGGGACGCGCGCCGTGCAATCGGGGCGCGTCTTTCTTTGTGCAGGCTCAGTACAAATTACCTGACCAAGCCCCACTCTCCCCACACCATGGCCGGGCTTGACCCGGCCATCCAGGGGCCGCGATCGCAAAAGCTCGAGGATGCCCGCGCAAGACGCTCCGCGTGAAGCCTCGACTCGATACCGTCAAAGGAGATCCCTGAGCCGGTAATAAAGCATGCCCAGCGCCAGCATTTGATTGCCGAGGAATTGCCCCACCGGCAGCCGCACATGCCGGATCTTCTCGAACAGGTCGAGCTTCTCCATCGTACCGCCGATGGCGTCCGCCACGATCTGCCCCGCGATGTGCGTGGCGTTGACCCCGTGCCCGCAATACCCCTGCATGTAGTAGACGTTCGGCTCACGCCGCCCGATGGCCGGCACACGCGTCAGCACGATGTCGATCTTGCCGCCCCACGCGTAATCGAGCGCGACACCCTCGAGTTGCGGAAACACCTGCGTGAGACGCGGCCTGAGCGTCGCCCGGATATCGCGCGGATCGCGGTTCGAGTAGTTGCAACGACCGCCGAACAACAGACGCCGGTCCGCCGAGAGCCGGAAGTAGTCGAGCACGACGTTGCTGTCCGCTACTGCCAGATCCTGCGGATTGATCTCGCGGGCGACGCGTTCCGGTAGAGGCTCGGTGGCGACGATATAGCTGCCCGTGGGAAACAGAAGCCCGTTGAGCGGCCCGGTCTCGAACTTCGGCTCCATCATGCCCGCAAGCACGATCGACGCCGCCTCGACACGCCCTTGCGCCGTCGCCGCGAACGGCCTGTCGCCTCCCACGACGTCCGTCACGGGAGACTCCTCGAAAATCTCGACGCCGAGCCCGGCGGCGGCCCGCGCTTCCCCGAGGCACAGGTTGAGTGGGTGCAGATGCCCGCTGCGCCGGTCGACCATCGCGCCGTGATAGAGCCGCGAGCCGATCACCCGCTCCATGTCCGCGGGCTCGACCAGTTCCAGATCGTCGCCGTCGCCCGCCGCGAGTCGCTCGTCCACATAGGCACGCAAGGCCTGCATGTGACGCGGACGCGCCGCGACCTCCATCCAGCCGCGCTTCAGATCGCATCTGATCTGGTGGCGTTCGACACGGCTCTCGATGATGTCGTTGCCCAGATAGCGGATGTCCGCGAGCAGCTTGCGCCCCGCCTCTCCGAGCTGGCTCTCGATGCGGTGCTCGCCGCTGATGCCGGCGATCATCTGCCCGCCGTTCCGTCCTGACGCGCCCCAGCCGATGCGCTGCGCCTCCAGCACGACCACCGTGTAGCCGCGCTCGGCCAGGGAGAGCGCCGTCGCGATGCCGGAGAACCCGCCACCGACGATACACACGTCCGCCGTCATCGTCCCCTTGAGGACGGGCTACCGCGTGTCGTCGTTGGCCGTCGCGGCGTAGTAGGAGTTGATGTGTGTGGCTGACATGAAGGCTTATCTAGTGTTTTTTCGCGACGGTTGGAATGGCCTCGCCTGACTGCCCCCCTCACCCGCTCGCTACGCTCGCGACCTCTACCTCTCCCCAATGGGGAGAGGTCGGAAGCGA
>JAFKKW010000330.1 GCA_017304275.1 Hyphomicrobiales bacterium
GTCGAGAGATTGCGCGCGGCGGCCTCGAGCGCTTCGAGGTTGCGCCCGCCGCTCGCCGCCGCGGCGGCCTTGGGCACGTGCTCGAGGCAGTTGCGCCTGAAGGCCTCGAAGGCGCGGGTGCGATGGGAGATGGCGTATTTGGCCGCGGGCTCCATCTCGCCGAAGGTCAGGCGCTCGCCGTCGGGCACGAACATGGGATCGTAACCGAAGCCGTTGCCGCCGCGGGGCGGCCAGCGCAGCGTGCCGTAGACGCGGCCTTCGAACAGGCGGGTCTCGCCGGTCGGCCAGGCAAGGCAAAGCACGGAGATGAAATTCGCGCGCGGCGGCAGGCCGTCCCAGGCGCCTTTCTCGACGAGGGCGTCGTGCACGAGCTGCATGGCGAGGGCGAAGTCCTTGCCGGGACCAGCCCAGCGGGCGGAGTAGATGCCGGGCGCGCCGCCGAGCGCATCGACCTCGAGGCCCGAGTCGTCGGCGAGAGCGGGGAGGCCCGAGCCCTCGGCGGCAGCCAGCGCCTTCAGGCGCGCGTTGCCTTCGAACGTGGTCTCCGTCTCCTCGGGCTCGGCGAGCTTCAGGTCTCCGGCCGAGACGGCATCGAAGCCGTAGGGCGCGATCAGCTCCTTGATCTCCCACACCTTGCCGGGATTGTGGCTGGCGACGACGAGGCGGCTACCGGGCTCCAGCGGTTTCATGCGTCGAACCTCCAGATGCGCGGTTCGGCAAACTCGACCGAGTTGCCGGCCGGATCGCGGAGGTAGATCGAGCGGCCGCCGCCCGGCCATTCGAAGTCGGCCTCGATGGGGATGCCCTGTGCCGTCAGGCGATCGCGCCAGGTCTCGATGTCGGCGACGACGGCGGCGAAGCAGACGTGTCCTTCGCCCATCGCGCCATGGGGCGGCACGGGCAGCGATCCGGTGGCGGGTTTGCGTGTCGCGTCGGGGTTGAAGATCAGCAGCATTTGGGTCTCGAGCTTGAAGAAGACGTGACGGCCTTCGGCCTTCGCATACAGGCCGAGGCCCAGGATGCGGCCGTAGAAGTCCTCGGCGGCGGCGAGGTCGCGCGCGTAGAGCACGGTCTCCAGAATCCTGTTCGGCGGCGAGGTCAGTTGAGGGCTCCCAGGAACAGAAGCGTGGACAGGGTGCCGAGCGCGGTGCGACCGGCGTGGAGGTGACCCCATTTTTCGATCAGCACACGTGTGGTGGGACCGGCGGTGTCCGGATCGGTCTCGTTCAACACGTTGTTGACCGGCATGATCACGAGCAAGGTGTAGGGCCAGTTGGCGAGCAGGACGAGGCCACCCAAGAGCCAAAGCCAGTCGGTCGTGATGACCCAGGTGGCGGCGCCGAGCAGGAAGCCCAACACGGCAAGCGGCGCCTGCATGGCGAAGCCGCGCGCGTAGCTTGGCTTCCATTCCGTGAGTAATGCGGGGTCGTCGAGCGACAGGCGTGCGGGCTGCTCGGCAAAGTTTATGTAGAACGCGGCCCCAGTGAAGATTGCGGCGAAGGTCAGCGCGAGATGTCCGAGCAGCATGACGTGCTCCGTATATGCGGGCAGCAGGCAGGTAACGGCGATCTCGCTGCTGGCGGCTGCCCGTTGCCTTCCTCAGGCGACGGTCAGCTTCTGCAGCTCGATCAGCTCGGCGATGCCCTTCTTCGCCAAAGCCATGAGCTGGTCGAAGCTTTCCTGGCTGAAGGCGGTGGTTTCCGCCGTGCCCTGCACCTCGACGATGCCGCCAGCGCCGGTCATGACGAAGTTCGAATCCGCGTCCGCCGACGAGTCCTCGGCGTAGTCGAGATCGAGAACGGGCGTGCCCTTGTAGAGCCCGCAGGAGACGGCCGCGACGTGGTCGCGCAGCACGCCGTCCTTCACCATGTCGCGCAGCTTCATCCACTGGATGCAGTCGTAGAGCGCCACCCAGGCGCCGGTGATGGCTGCCGTGCGCGTGCCGCCGTCGGCCTGGATGACGTCGCAGTCGATCGAAATCTGGCGCTCGCCGAGCTTCGGCAGGTCGACGACGGCGCGCAGCGCGCGGCCGATCAGGCGCTGGATCTCCTGGGTGCGGCCTGACTGGTTGCCGACGGCCGCCTCGCGGCGTGTCCGCTCGCTGGTCGCGCGCGGCAGCATGCCATATTCGGCGGTGACCCAGCCGCGTCCCTGGCCCTTGAGCCACGGGGGGATGCGCTCCTCGAGGCTCGCCGTGCAGAACACGTGGGTATTGCCGAACTTGATCAGGCACGAGCCTTCGGCGTGCATGGAAACCGCGCGCTCAAGGGAGACGCGGCGAAGCTCGCCTGGCTGGCGTTTTGAAGGGCGCATGTGGACTCGTGTCTGTTGGTGGAATGTCTCAGTGCCGGGGCGGCGGGCGATGCCCTTTTCTCCCCCGGCAGCGCGGTTCGCGCGAACCTACGGGAGCGCTTCTGCCGGATCAACCTCAATTGCGGGGTTTTGCGGCCCGCAGCTCAAGGTTACCGGTGCATGGCGTATCCGCCTTCCTTGTCTTGCATTGACGGGAAACCTCGCCATTTCCTAGGCTCTTTGCGAGGTTGTTGTCCCAGATCAGAAATTCCGATGTCCGAACCGCAATCCGAGATCAAGAAGCTCAGCGAGCGCTCGCGCGCCATTCTGCGGCAGATCGTCGACAGCTATCTGGCGACCGGCGAGCCTGTCGGGTCGCGCAACCTGTCGCGTGTGCTGCCGATGACGCTATCGCCGGCGTCGATCCGCAACGTGATGAGCGACCTCGAACACGCTGGGCTCATCTATGCGCCGCATACCTCGGCGGGGCGACTGCCGACGCAATCGGGGCTGCGCATGTTCGTCGATGGCCTGCTCGAGGTGGGTGATCTCACGGACGAGGAACGGCGCAAGATCGAGGCGCAGATCGCGGTCAAGCGCACGAAGTCGCTCGACCAGGTGCTGACAGAAGCCGGCGAGATGATCTCGGGGCTCTCGCATTGCGCGGGCGTGGTGCTTGCCGAGAAGCAGGTCGCGCGCCTGAAGCACATCGATTTCGTCCCGATCGAGCTCAACAAGGCGCTGGTGGTGCTGGTCGACGAGGACCAGAACGTCGAGAACCGCCTGATCGAGATCCCCGCCGGTCTGCCGCCGTCGGCGCTCGTGGAGGCGGCGAACTATCTCAACGCGCATATCCGCGGCCTGACGATCGCGGAAGCGCGCGCGGCGATCGAAGCCGAGCTCGGCAAGGCGCGGGCGGAGCTCGACAAGCTGACGCAGAAGGTGGTCAAGGCGGGGCTCGCCGAGTGGTCGGGGACCGTCGACGACCGCAAGAGCCTGATCGTGCGCGGGCAGGCGAACCTGCTCAAGGATCTGACGGCGATCGAGGATCTCGAGCGCATCCGGCAGTTGTTCGACGATCTCGAGACGAAACGCGACCTTTCGCAGATCCTGGGTCTCGCCGAGCACGGAGACGGCGTGCGCATTTTCATCGGATCGGAGAACAAGCTGTTCTCGCTTTCGGGCTCGTCGCTGATCGTGGCGCCGTTTCACGACACCGACCGCAAGGTGGTGGGCGTGCTCGGCGTGATCGGGCCCACGCGCCTCAACTATGCGCGGATCATCCCCATGGTGGACTACACGGCGCGGCTCGTGAGCCGCGTGCTGACTTGATTTTTTCGCTTTAGGGGCTGATATCGGGCGCATCTTTCCGTGATCGCCGCTGCCCGCCATTCGGCGCGGGCGTGGCTGTCGCTTCAACCCTTCGTTTCGAGCGGAGATTTCATGGCTGACGAGACGACAAATCCCAACGCGCCCGACACGCCACCCGAGCCGGAGGCTGCGGGCACCCCTCGGGATGCGCACGATCCGACCCAGGAGGCTTTGCGCCTCGCGGCCGAGGTCGACACGCTGCAGGGCCAGATTGCCGACCTCACGGATCGGCTTCTGCGCGCTCATGCCGAGATGGACAACATGCGCAAGCGCGCCGAGCGCGAGCGGGAGGAAACCGCCAAGTACGCCATCAGCAAGTTCGCGCGCGACGTGGTCGCAGTGGCCGACAATTTCGAGCGCGCGATCCAGGCCGTGCCGGCCGACGCGGCCGAGCAGGACGGTGCGCTAAAAAGCCTCGTCGACGGCGTTTCGATGACCGAGCGCGAGTTCCTCAACGTGCTCGAGCGCAACGGCGTGAAGCGCATCAATCCCAAAGGCGAGCCGTTCAACCCGCATTTCCATCAGGCCATGATGGAGATGCAGAACGCCGACGTAGCCCCCGGCACCATCCTCGAGGTGTATCAGTGCGGCTACCTGATCGATGATCGCGTGCTGCGTCCGGCGATGGTGGTGGTGGCCAAGGGCGGCCCGAAACCCGGCAAGGCGAACGCTCCGGCCGGAGACGGCGGCGATGCGGCGCGGGATGGCAATGCTGCTCCGACGGAAAACGACAACGACGTTTGAGGACCGATCGGTAACAGCGGGACGCTGACGGTTGGCCAGGCAAGCGTCCCTGGCGCGTGAGGCCCTAAAAGCCTTGCGCCGCCGCCCGTGAGAAGTGTTAAACCAAGGGCCCCAAAATTGATCCTGCGGCGGTGGTGAGCGCCCGTTGCGCGCCGAAAAGCCCACCCTATATAAGCCCGCATAATCAATTGTTCTCCTGGGGACCGTACTCCAAGCCTCCACCCGGGGGCCAAAAGGACTAACCGGGCGCCGGCCTACCAAGGGTCCGGACGGTCTGCCGCAACGAAGAGGAATTTCGGAGACATGGCAAAAGTCATCGGTATCGACCTCGGCACCACGAACTCGTGTGTCGCCGTCATGGATGGGGGCAAGCCCCGCGTGCTCGAGAATGCCGAAGGCATGAATACGACGCCGTCCATCGTCGCGTTCGCGGACGACGGCGAGCGTTTGGTCGGCCTGCCGGCAAAGCGTCAGGCGGTGACCAACCCCACCAACACGCTGTTCGCCATCAAGCGCCTCATCGGACGGCGCTACGACGACCCGCTGGTCGAGAAGGACAAGAAGCTCGTCCCCTACAAGATCGTGAAGGGTCCGACGGGCGACGCCTGGGTCGAGGCCAACGGCAAGGATTATTCGCCGCAGCAGATCTCGGCGTTCATTCTGCAGAAGATGAAGGAGACCGCCGAAGCCAAGCTCGGCGAGACCGTCACGCAGGCCGTGATCACGGTGCCTGCCTACTTCAACGACGCGCAGCGCCAGGCGACGAAGGACGCCGGCAAGATCGCCGGACTCGAGGTGCTTCGCATCATCAACGAGCCGACGGCGGCGGCGCTCGCCTATGGCCTCGACAAGAAGAGCGGCGCCAAGACGATCGCGGTCTACGACCTCGGCGGTGGCACGTTCGACATCTCGATCCTCGAGATCGGCGACGGCGTGTTCGAGGTGAAGAGCACCAACGGCGACACGTTCCTCGGCGGCGAGGATTTCGACATGAAGCTCGTCGGCTACCTGGCTGACGAGTTCAAGAAGGAGCAGGGCATCGACCTGCGCAACGACAAGCTTGCGCTGCAGCGCCTCAAGGAGGCCGCGGAAAAGGCCAAGATCGAGCTCTCCTCCTCGGCGCAGACCGAGATCAACCTGCCGTTCATCACGGCCGATGCCTCGGGTCCGAAGCATCTGACGATGAAGCTCACCCGCGCCAAGCTCGAGAGCCTGGTCGACGATCTCATCGCCCGCACGCGCGGTCCCTGCGAGCAGGCGATCAAGGACGCCGGCCTCAAGGCGGCCGAGATCGACGAGGTGGTGCTGGTCGGCGGCATGACGCGCATGCCGAAGGTACAGCAGGTCGTCAAGGAGCTGTTCGGCAAGGAACCCCACAAGGGCGTCAATCCGGACGAGGTGGTTGCCGTCGGTGCGGCGATCCAGGGCGGCGTCCTCAAGGGCGAAGTCAAGGACGTGCTGCTGCTCGACGTGACACCTCTGTCGCTCGGCATCGAGACGCTGGGTGGCGTGTTCACGCGCCTCATCGACCGCAACACGACCATCCCGACCAAGAAGAGCCAGGTGTTCTCCACGGCCGAGGACGGCCAGAACGCGGTGACGATCCGCGTCAGCCAGGGCGAGCGTGAGATGGCGGCCGACAACAAGCTGCTCGGCCAGTTCGATCTGGTCGGCATCCCGCCGGCGCCGCGCGGCGTGCCGCAGGTCGAGGTCACGTTCGACATCGACGCCAACGGCATCGTGCACGTGTCGGCCAAGGACAAGGCGACCGGCAAGGAGCAGTCGGTGCGCATCCAGACCTCGAGCGGTCTCTCCGACGCGGAGATCGAGCGGATGGTGAAGGACGCGGAAGCGCATGCGGCCGAGGACAAGAAGAAGCGCGAGCTGGTCGAGACCAAGAACCAGGCCGAGGCGCTGATCCATGCGACCGAGAAGGAGCTGACCGAAAACGGCTCCAATCCGGCGGTGGCGGCGGTCAAGGCCGACGTCGAGACCGCGATCGCGGCTGCCAAGGACGCGATCGCGTCCGACGATGCCGAGCGCATCAAGTCCGCGACGTCTTCGCTCGCACAGGTTGCGATGAAGATCGGCGAGGCCGTCTACAGCGCCAAGGGCGGCGATGACGCCGGCGCGGACGACACTCCTTCGGGCAAGTCGGCGGACGACAATGTCGTCGACGCCGACTTCGAAGAGGTGAAGGACGACAAGAAGAAAGCGGGCTAGCACCCGCTTGGGGATCTCTCCCTGGCTCGCGTGGGATTCGCTGGGCCGGGGAGAGTTTTTTTGGTGCGGGCGTCGTAGCGGGGAAGGCACGGGCCTGAACCTCCATCATAGTGCTTGCTTCCCGTCCTCGCCCGCCGGATAGAATGCCCTCCCATGGCAAAACGCGACTACTACGACATCCTCGGTGTTCCGCGCACGGCGACCGAGCAGGACCTCAAGTCCGCCTTCCGGAAGCTCGCCAAGGACTGCCATCCCGACCGTAATCCGGGAGACCAGGACGCCGAGCAGCGCTTCAAGGATCTCAACGAAGCCTACGAGGCGCTCAAGGACCCGCAGAAGCGGGCGGCCTACGACAAGTTCGGTCATGCGGCGTTCGATCACGGGATGGGACGCGGGCATCCGGGCGCGGGCTTCGGACCGGATTTCGCCTCGTCCATGTCCGACATCTTCGACGACCTGTTCGGCGAGTTCATGGGCGGTCGGCGCGGCGGGCAACGGCGCGGCTCATCGCGCGAGCGGGGAGCCGATCTCCGCTACAACATGGAGATCACGCTCGAGGAGGCGTTCGCCGGCAAGGCCGCCGAGATCCGGGTGCCGACGAGTGTCGCATGTGAAACATGCTCGGGCACCGGCGCCAAGGCCGGCACCAAGCCCACGACCTGTCCGACATGCGGCGGCATGGGCAAGGTGCGCGCCAGCCAGGGCTTCTTCACCATCGAACGCACCTGTCCGACCTGCGTCGGGCGCGGGGAAGTGATCGACGATCCGTGTCCGGCCTGCTCTGGCGCGGGCCGCGTCACGCGCGAGCGGACGCTGCAGGTCAATATTCCGGCCGGCGTCGAGGACGGAACCAAGGTGCGTCTCGTCGGCGACGGCGAGGCGGGTCTGCGCGGCGGGCCGCCCGGCGACCTCTACATCTTCCTCTCCATCAAGCCGCACCGGTTCTTCCAGCGCGACGGGGCGGATCTTTTCTGCAAGGTGCCGATCTCGATGACGACGGCGGCGCTCGGCGGCCAGATCGAGGTTCCGACGCTCGAGGGCACGGCGAGCCGGGTCAAGATTCCCGAGGGGACGGAGAGCGGCAAGCAGTTCCGGCTCAAGGCCAAGGGCATGCCGGTGCTGCGCTCGAAGACGGTCGGCGACCTCTACATCCAGGTGGACGTCGAGACGCCGAAGAATCTGACGCGGCGCCAGCGCGAGCTGCTCGAGGAATTCGAGAGCGAGAGCCGCAAGGAGACGAGCCCCGAGAGCGCCGGCTTCTTCGCCAAGGTCAAGGATTTCTTCGATGGCAAGAGCGGGTAGAGGTATCCGACAGAGGTGGAACGATCCGAGGCTTGCTCTCGATGTGTCTGGACTCCGGCCTTCGCCGGAGTGACGTTAGTTTGCTGAAGACGCCGTTCCCCTACCGTCATCCCGGCGGAGGCCGGGATCCAGATACGCATCTGCCGAACTCTCTGGCCGGATGGGGTGTCGTCGTGACCATGGAGACCGCATGAGCCTTTCGTCGACCAAGCTCCTCTTCTTTGCCGGCAGTGCGCGCGATGCGTCCTACAACAAGCGGCTGGCGCGGCTCGGTGCGGAGATCGCGGAGGCGAACGGGCTTGCGGCCACGTTCGCCGATCTCGGCGATTATCCGATGCCGCTCTACGACGCGGACCTGCAGGCGCTGGACGGGATCCCGGACAACGCCAAGAAGTTCGAGGCGCTGATGAAGGTGCATACGGGCATTTTCATTGCGTGCCCGGAGTACAACGCCTCGATCACGCCGCTGCTCAAGAATACGCTCGATTGGGTGAGCCGGATCCGCAACGAGGGCGAGGAGCCGCTGGCCGTCTTCAAGACGCGCGTGTTTGCGCTCGGCTCGGCCTCTCCGGGCGGCGTCGGCGGTTTGCGGGGGCTCAATACGGTTCGTACCACGCTCGAACTCGGTCTCAGTGCGCTGGTGCTGCCCGATCAGTTCGCGGTGCCCAAGGCGGCCGAGGCGTTCGAGGACAACGGCCACCTCAAGAACAAGGACGCGCAAGAGAGGTTCAAGCAACTGATCCAGACTCTCGCGCGCGCCGCGCACGTGCTGCACGGTTGAGCCATGACCGCATCCGCCCAAGATCGCCTGATCGTCGCCCTCGACATGCCGACCATCGAGGGTGCGCGCCAGCTCGTCGCCACGCTCGGCAACACGGTATCCTTCTACAAGGTGGGTCTCGAGCTTCTGTTCGCGGGCGGGCTCGATCTTGCGCGCGACTTGCGGCGCCAGGGCAAGCGGGTCTTTCTCGACATGAAGCTGCTCGACATCGGCAATACGGTCGAGCGTGCGGTTGCGAACGTCGCAGAGCTCGACGTCACGTTCCTCACCGTGCATGGCCACGATCTCAAGACGCTGCGGGCCGCGGTGGCAGGGCGTGGATCGGCGAACGTCAAGCTGCTGGCCGTCACCGTGCTGACCAATCTCTCGGCGGACGATCTGCGGCAGCAGGGCTCGTCGCTTGCGCCGGCCGATCTCGTGCTGCGGCGCGCGGAGCTGGCGTATGCGGCCGGGTTCGACGGCGTGATCGCCTCGGGCCAGGAGGCGGCGCGAATCCGTGCCGCGACGGGACCGAAGTTCCTGATCGTCACACCCGGTATCCGCCTGCCGGGCGGGACGACCGACGATCAGGAGCGCGTCATGACGCCCGACCACGCCATCATGGCCGGTGCCAACCACATCGTCGTTGGGCGGCCGATCACCCAGGCGGACGATCCGAAGCTCGCGGCCGAGACCTTCATCCATCATATCCGCGAGGCGCTGGCCAAAGCCGATGTGCCGCCGTCCGGGCCGCATTGAGCCCGTCGAAGAACTTCAACACCGGGGAGGAACCATCCATGGCCAAGGGTTATGTCATCGCGCACGCGACCGTGACGGACGCGGAGAAGTGGGGACAGTACGTCGCGAAGTCGAAGGTCGCGCTCGACAAGTACGAGGGCAAGCCGATCGTGCGCGGCGGCAAGTGTCAGATCATGGAAGGCAACGGGACGCAGCGGAACGTCGTGCTCGAGTTTCCGAGCTACGAGCAGGCGCTCGGCTATGCGACGAGCCCCGAGTACGCCGAAGCCAAGGCGTTGCGCCAGGGCGCGGGGAGCATCGACATCACGGTGGTGGAAGGCGTGTGATCCGCTGCCGACGCAATTTCGCGTTCACCATAGCTTGTGCTTGCACGCGACCGGCCATTTCCGCCTATAGATAGCCTCTCACCCGGACGTGATCGCAAGATCGCTTCCCGACCTATCCCCATCATGGCGGAGCCTGCTTCGCAGGAACGGGGAGAGGTGACGTGAGAGCATACGCCTTTTCACCTCTCCCCGATGGGGAGAGGTCGCGACGCGCAGCGGCGCGGGTGAGGGGGCGGTTACACGACAGCGCATGTTTGAGGCCAGCACGCTCCATGGCGCACATTCCGACCGCTACCGGCCGCCTTCCCTGGCGCGCTTCGGTGCTCACGCTCTTTCCCGAGATGTTTCCCGGGCCGCTCGGCGTCTCGCTGGTCGGGCAGGCGCTCGAGGTGGGCCTGTGGTCGCTTGCGCTACACCAGATCCGCGATTTCGGACTTGGCCGTCACCGTGCCGTCGACGATACGCCGGCCGGCGGGGGTGCGGGCATGGTCATGCGCGCGGACGTGCTCGCGGCTGCAATCGACCACGCGCGCGGCACCGATGCCGACCTGCCGCTGCTCTACATGTCGCCGCGGGGAACACCCCTGACTCAGGCGCGTGCGCGTGCGCTGTCCACAGGGCCTGGCGTCATGATCCTGGCCGGGCGCTTCGAGGGCATCGACGAGCGGCTGATCGAAGCGCGTGGCGTCGAGGAGGTGTCGATCGGCGACTACGTGCTGTCGGGCGGCGAACTGGCGGCGATGGTGCTGATCGATGCGTGCGTGCGTCTCATCCCGGGCGTGCTCGGCGCCGAGGCGAGCCTTGCGGACGAGAGCTTCGAGGACGGGCTGCTCGAGTACCCGCAGTACACGAAACCGCGTGAGTGGGAGAACCGGCCGACACCTGAGGTTCTGATGTCCGGGGACCACAAGAAGATTGCCGCGTGGCGGCGCGCGGAAGCGGAGCGCCTCACGCGCGAGCGGCGACCGGATCTCCTCTCCGAAGACTAGGACGCGCTCCCGTGACGCACGATTTGCGACGGCTCGGCGAGGCCGCGGCGTCGACGCGCGCGGCGGCCGACCAGATCGCGGCATCGGCCCGGGATATCGCCGCGCAGGCCAAGCAGCTCCAGGTGCCTGCTGCCGGATTTTTGAGCAAGGCAAGCGCTGCCTCGCGCCTGCCGACCGTCCCGTATGGTCCGCTTCCGCAACGCCCGCGTTCAAGAGACGGAGCATCCGTGCGTCCGCGCTTGCATAAGGGCGGCTGATCGGATTTATCGAAAAAAGGACAGATAGATCGTCCGCTCCTCCTCCGACCTCGTAGCAATTGCGGAGTGCCCCCGATATGGCTGCTGAAACAACCGTCGGTCTCGGGCCCGTGGTTGCGCTGCTCACCGCCAGCGTGGTGGCGGTGCCGCTGTTCCGCAAGTTCGGGCTCGGCTCCGTGCTCGGCTATCTCGCGGTCGGTCTGCTGATGGGCCCGTTCGGCTTCGGCCTCTTCACCGACCCGGTCTCGATCCTGCATGTGGCCGAGCTCGGCGTGGTGATGTTCCTCTTCACCATCGGCCTCGAGATGCGCCCGGCGAAGCTGTGGGCGCTCCGGAAAGACATCTTCGGACTCGGGCTGGTGCAGGTGGTGACGTGCGGCGCACTATTGTCGTGCGTCGGCGTGTTTCTCGGCGGGCTCACGTGGCCGGTCGCCATCATCGGCGCCATGGGGTTCGTGCTGTCGTCGACCGCGGTCATCATGAAGATGCTGGACGAGCGCGGCGAGACGGCGACGCCGGCCGGGCAGCGGGCCGTCTCCATCCTGCTGTTCGAGGACCTCGCCATCGTGCCTCTGCTGGCGCTCGTCGCGCTATTCGCGGCGTTCGGCGGAGGGCACGTCGAGACGGCGACGCCGCAGCAGATCTGGATCAACATCGGCATCGGCGTGGCGTCGCTCGTGGCGGTTGTGGCGGCCGGGCGGTGGCTGCTCAATCCGATGTTCGGCATCGTGGCGGCGCTCGGCGGGCGCGAGATCATGCTCGCCGCCTCGCTGATGGTGGTGCTGGGAGCGGCCTGGGTCATGCAGCTCGGCGGCCTCTCGATGGCGATGGGCGCCTTCCTGGCGGGCGTGCTGCTGTCGGAATCGTCGTTCCGCCACCAGCTCGAGGCCGATATCGATCCATTCAAGGGGTTGCTGCTCGGGCTGTTCTTCCTGGGTGTCGGCATGTCGCTCGATCTCGCGCTGGTGGCGCGCGAGTGGGTCATCATCGTCGCCGGCGTGCTCGCCTTCATGATCACGAAGGCGGTCGGCATCTTCCTGATCGCGCTTCTGTTCCGCGCCAACTGGCGGGAAGCCCTGCTGCGCGCGGTGCTGTTCGCACAGGGCGGCGAATTCGCCTTCGTGCTCTACTCGGCCGCGCTTGGCGCGCGGGTGTTCGATGCACGGTCGGCGGCCATCATGAGCGCCATCGTCATTCTCTCGATGGCTCTGACGCCGCTGTTCCTGATCCTGTTCGAGCGGTACATGCCCAAGGAGAAAGTGTCCTTCGACGGCGTCGAGAAGGCGGACGGCCTCGAGAACCGCGTGCTCATCATCGGGTTCGGCCGGTTCGGCCAGCTCGTCAGCCAGCCGCTGCTGGCGCGCGGCGTCGATATCTCGCTGATCGAGATCGATGTCGACATGATCCGCGCCGCGGCCAATTTCGGGTTCAAGGTCTATTACGGCGACGGGACGCGGCTCGACGTATTGCGCGCCTCGGGTGCCGAGCAGTCCGAGGCGATTCTGATCTGCGTCGACAAGCCGGAAACCGCCGACCATATCGTGCAGCTCTGCAAGTCGGAGTTTCCGGTGGCGAAGC
>JAFKKW010000063.1 GCA_017304275.1 Hyphomicrobiales bacterium
CCGTATCGGTAAGCCTTCCTTCTCTCCCACTCGAGGAGAGAGGATGACGGAGGGGAAATGGGACTGACGGCGGTCTTCTTCTATCTGTTCGCGACCCTGGCGCTCGCCTCCGGGGCGATGGTCATCGTCGCCAAGAACCCCGTGCATGCGGTGCTGTTCCTGATCCTGACCTTCTTCAACGCGGCCGGGCTCTTCATCCTGCTCGGCGCCGAATTCATCGCCATGCTGCTCATCATCGTTTACGTGGGCGCGGTGGCGGTGCTGTTCCTGTTCGTCGTCATGATGCTCGACGTCGATTTCGCGGAACTGCGCGCGGGCTTCATCAAGAATGCGCCGGTCGGGCTGCTGGTCGGCGGCGTCGTGCTGGCCGAGCTGGTGCTGCTCGTGCTTGCACGCGGGGTCGGGCCGGTCGCGCCGGGAACCGTCGCCTCGCCGATCCCGCAAGGCGTGACGAACACCGAAGCGCTCGGACAGGTTCTCTACACGAAGTACATCTACTTCTTCCAGGGCGCGGGGCTGGTGCTGCTGGTGGCCATGATCGGCGCCATCGTGCTCACGCTGCGGCACAAGACCCGCGTCAAGCGGCAGTCGATCGCCGATCAGGTCGCGCGCGGACCGAAGACGGCCGTCGAGATGGTCAAGGTCGCGCCCGGGGGCTCTGCAATTCCCGACGCGCCGGCCGACAAAGCCGCACGTCGCGCGTAGGAGGGGGAAGTCATGGAGATCGGGCTCGGACATTATCTCACGGTCGCGGCGTGCCTGTTCACGCTCGGCATGTTCGGCATCTTCCTCAACCGGAAGAACGTGATCATCATCCTGATGTCGGTCGAGATGATGCTGCTGGCCGTCAACATCAACTTCGTCGCCTTCTCGTATTTCCACGGCGATCTCGTGGGGCAGGTGTTCACGCTGTTCGTGCTGACGGTTGCGGCTGCGGAGACCGCGATCGGCCTCGCAATCATCGTCGTCTACTTCCGCAACCGCGGCTCGATCGCGGTTGAGGACATCAACATGATGAAGGGGTGAACGCGATGTTCGTCTTGTTCCATCGGCGTCGCGCATACGCCCCCTCACCCGCGCAGCTTGCGCTGCGCGACCTCTCCCCATCGGGGAGAGGTGAGACGCGTATGTCCTTCACCTCCAAGGGCGCATCCCGCTGCGAGGCATCGGTATGATCTACGCCCTCATCGTTCTTCTGCCGCTCGCAGGCGCGCTGATCGCGGGCTTGTTCGGCCGGCTTCTCGGACCGCGGCCGTCGGAGATCATCACGACGTCGCTGCTGATGATCGCGGCTGTGCTGTCCTGGGTCGTATTCGTGCGGGTCGGTTTCGACGGCGAGACGGCGAAGGTGCCGCTCATGCGCTGGATCACGTCGGGCGAACTGGATACGGCCTGGTCGCTCCGGATCGACACGCTGACGGCGGTCATGCTGGTGGTCGTGACGACGGTCTCGGCGCTCGTGCACCTCTACTCCATCGGCTACATGCACGAGGACGACAGCCGGCCGCGGTTCTTCGCGTATCTGTCGCTGTTCACGTTCGCCATGCTGGCGCTGGTCACGAGCGACAACCTGGTGCAGATGTTCTTCGGCTGGGAAGGCGTGGGCCTCGCCTCCTATCTGCTGATCGGCTTCTGGTACAAGAAGCCGGAAGCGAACGCCGCGGCGATCAAGGCGTTCGTCGTCAACCGCGTCGGCGACTTCGGTTTCGCGCTCGGCATGTTCGGCCTGTTCGCGGTCATGGACTCGATCAACCTCGACGCGGTGTTCGTGGCGGCGCCGGATCAGGTCGGCAAAACATTCTCGTTCCTCGGCTACGACGTCGATATCCTGACGACCCTTGCGCTGCTGCTGTTCATGGGCGCCATGGGCAAATCGGCGCAGTTCCTGCTGCACACCTGGCTGCCGGACGACATGGAAGGCCCCACACCGGTCTCGGCGC
>JAFKKW010000064.1 GCA_017304275.1 Hyphomicrobiales bacterium
AGCGCGCAATGTTTCGATCGTCTACACGACGCCGAACGCGTCGCAACCGGTGAGCAGCCGCGCTGTCGTTCAGCCCATGGCGGTCGGCCTCGGCTAGCGCATTGTTCCATCACACGGATGCGCGCTCAGATTTTTCGTCATCCTTTCACGCCTGACCCCTCCCCTTCAGGGGAGGGGAACCGATTCCGGCGCCGGTCGTACCGCCGGCGCCGCGTTTGCACGCGATCATCGGCTCGCGTGCGGGTCTTTCCCATCGGATCCCTGCACCGTGCCGCGCGTCTCGGCGAGGCGCTGGGCGAGCGCCTTGTCGAAGCGTGACGCCAGATAGAGCCAGAGACCCGCGACCGGAATCGATACCATCGCGACGGCGGCGAGCGGCCAGCCCATGGCCTTGGTCAGTCCGTTGAAGACAGCGCCGGACAACGCATCGCCGCCGCGGTAGATCACGGTATCGATGAAGTTCTGCGCCTTGTAGCGCTCGTCGAGGTCGACGGCGGTGTAGAGCACTTTGGTGGAGGGGTTCGACAGCGCGAACGCCGCGACCCGCTCGGCCACCATGATGGCGGCGACGACGTGCAACTCCGGCATGGCAGCGTAGAGGGCCAGCCCGGCGATGGTGATCGCGGGGAGCGCCGAGGCTGCGACGCCGATGCCGAAGCGCGCCATGATGCGGCCGGCGACGAAGACCTGGACCAGAACGGTCAGCAGGCTCGTGATCAGGTCGCGCTCGGCGAAGAACTGCACGCGTGCGGTCGCGTCCTTGATGGTCTCGCCCGCGAGGCGCGCCTGCTCGAGATAGAAGAACGTCGAAAGCAGGTTGGCGATCAAGACATAAGCGGCGATGCGCAACAGGTAGCTGTCGCGCAGCACGCGTTCGGCGCCCGACAGAAGCGTGCGCAGCGTCGGCGGGGCGTCGATCTCGACGCCGTTGTGAGCTTTCGCCGTCGCCGTCGTCCTGAGCCACAGCGACAATGCCGCGGCGATCAGGAAGATGACGGCGGCGATCAAGAGCAGGTTCTGGCCGCCGACCAGGGGCACGAGGGCGTTGGCGGCAAAAGGACCCAGCACGGCGCCGGTCGTACCGCCGGCGGCGATGAAGCCGTAGAGGCGCTTGGCCTGCTCGCTGTCGTAGATGTCTGCCATCAGAATCCAGAACAGAGAGACGACGAACAGGTTGAAGACGCTCGCGAACACGAAAAAGGCACCGCCGAGCGCGCCTGATCCATCGTTGCGAAGGGCGAGCCAGAAGCCGATCATGAGGACTACGAAGAGCCCGTACAGTCCCGGCAGCACGGCGCGGCGGGGCACGCGTGCCACGATCCAGGCGAACAGCGGGACGGCTGCCAGCATGACGATGAAGACGAGCAGGAACCAGAGCTGGCGCTGATCGGCCGTCGCTTCGGCGCTGATGTTTTCGCGCACCGGGCGGATCAGGTAGTAGCCGCCAAGAACAAGTGCGAACGTCACGAACGCGCCGAGCGTGGCGGAAACCTCGGTGCGCTCGATCTGCACTGCCCGGCGCAGGATCGTGACGATGGAGGCCGGCGGATGGTCCGCTCCGTTCTGCTGCTGCATCGGCTGGGTCCCCGTTGTGCCGCGCGTCCCCGTCGCGGCCGGGCACCGTCGCATGACTCGGAAGAATGCGGTAGGCTTGCCGCGCGTGAGCGGCTTATTCAGAGCCGTGTAATCCTATGCGGACGGGGGCGCAGAGAATGATCAGGAATGGAACGGTCTCGGGTCTCGGCGCGGGGCTCATGCTCTCCCTGCTATGCGCTGCCTCCAGCCCGTCGGATGCCGCATCCCGATTATGCGCGCTTCGCGATGGACCGCGCGGTCCGTGCACCTGCAAAAGCGAGGGCGACGGAGCCGGGCAGTTCACGGTCGCGCCGAGGAGCCGCTGCAAGACGGCAGCGGCGCCGTCCCCTCCTGCGGCAACTGT
>JAFKKW010000331.1:0-2395 GCA_017304275.1 Hyphomicrobiales bacterium
AGAACGCATTCGCCCCTCCGAAAAGGATCTACCTCAGTAGAGAAACTTAGTGGAGCGCAGGACGCTTCACAACAGAATCGCCCTGCTGCAAGCGCGGTTATCCATCAAGGAACCGGAAAGCGTGCCGCATTTGCCACGCATCCGGCAGCGCATTTTTTCCGTCATTGCCTTTGAATCAGGAAAAGCGCTCACGACCGTCTCGAACCAGCTTACGTCTCGAGCTTGAACGGATTGAAATCCGTGTTGCGGTCGTAGTGGTCCACGCCCTCCGCCCGCTTCAGGAAGGCGACCACCTTGTATGTGACGGGCGTGAACACGACCTCGACCATCGTCTTGGTGAAGAACTGCGCCACCATCACCAGCGGCAGCGCCTCGTTGGGAATGATGCCGGTGCCGTAGAACGCCAGCGGATAGAACAGCGCGCTGTCGACCGCCTCGCCCGCGATCGTCGATCCGATGGTGCGCATCCAGAGATGCTTGCCGCCCTGCGCCACCTTCATTTTCGCGAGCACGTAGGAGTTGACGAACTCGCCGCAGAAGTAGGCGACCATCGACGCCGGCACCACGCGCCACGCGTTGCCGAACGCGATCTCGTAGGCGGCCTGATGCTCCCAGAATGGCGCCGGCGGCAAGGCGACGATCACGGTCGCCATCACCGATGCAAACGCGAGGGCGGCGAAGCCGGTCCAGATCACGCGGCGCGCCCGCGCGTATCCGTAGACCTCGGTCAGCACGTCGCCGAAGATATAGGAGATCGGAAAGAACAGCACGCCGGCGCCGAACACGTACGGCCCGATGCCAGGCACCTCGATCTGCGCGATCTTGGCCGGCCCGATCAGGTTCGAGCACACAAGCACGGTCACGAACGCCGCCATGACCAGATCGTAGTATTGGAATTTGCCCCGCGCGCCGCTCATGCCGGTCCCCGCTTGCCCCCGCGCCGGACACGGGCGCTTACCCGATGTTGCCATCACGGCGTGGGTGAGGAAACGGGGAACGCAGATCCGAAGGTCGCTCAGAAGCTGCCGGGCGTGATCTCCGGCCGCGCGCCGGCACCTGCCCCGGTCTTCGCTTTGTCGAGCGCCGCCACGCGGGCATCGTAGTCGAGCCGCAGGAAGGCGTTTAGCGCACGGTCCTCGATCGCATACTCGCCGCAATGTTTACAGCGGACCACAAGGCCATCGAACTCGCCCGACGCCAGGTCCTCGGCTTCGGCGCCGCAAACGGAGCACTGCATGCTGATCCTCGCTCCTCTGTGAGCCTCACGGAAATGATACCCCGCTGAAACGCCTCGGGTTCCCTCATTTCGATAACGAAAGCGACGGTGTGCCGCTTGACTTGGGACGGCAGCCCCCTAGAGCCTGATCGTCTGAGATGCCAGCGTTCAGCTCGCATCGAGGACGTGAATCGGACTCTCGAACAAGGACTTGGAGCGCGTTCACGCTCAAAAGCCGAGTCTACAAGAGTGAACGCGCTCTAGGGATCACGCCATGTACGCCGTGAAAGAGATCTTCTACACCCTGCAGGGCGAGGGCGCGAACGCCGGTCGCGCGGCCGTCTTCTGCCGCTTTGCCGGCTGCAATCTGTGGTCCGGCCGCGAGCAGGACCGCGACCGTGCCGACTGCCGCTTCTGCGACACCGATTTCGTTGGCACCGACGGGGACGGCGGCGGCAAGTTCGCGGACGCCGGCACTCTTGCCGCCGCGATCGCCGGCGCGTGGCAGGGTGGGCCTGGCGACCGCTTCGTCGTGCTGACCGGCGGCGAGCCCGCTCTGCAGGTGAACGCCGCGCTGATCGATGCGTTGCATGGACAAAATTTCAGCATCGCCATCGAGACCAACGGCACGCTGCCGCTTCCGCCGGGCCTCGACTGGATCTGCGTCAGTCCAAAAGCCGGCACTGAGCTGCGTCAGATCCGGGGCGACGAATTGAAGCTGGTCTTCCCCCAGGCCGGGCTCGCGCCCGAGACCCTGCTCGCGTTCGACTTCCCGCGCCGCTTCCTGAGCCCCATGGACGGCCCCGCGCTGGCGGAGAACACGGCCGCCGCCGTCGCCTACGTGAAGGCCAACCCCGCCTGGCGCCTCTCCGTCCAGACCCACAAGCGCATCGGCATCCCTTGAGAACGGCATGCGACATTAAGCAATTGGCCCACGGCTCCGACGGGCAGCCCCGAGTGCCTAGACTCGGGTGCCGAGTGCCGAAACGCCAAGGATTGCTGATTGCCTATTACCCCTCTCTCCCCTATGTCAGCCCCATGCGCATCTACAAAGAATTCCTCTTCGAGGCGGCCCACTTCCTGCCGTCCGCGCCGCAGGGCCATCCGAACTCCCGGATCCATGGCCACTCGTTCCGCGCGCGCATCGTCATCGACGGCGAGCCGAGTCCCGAAACCGGC
>JAFKKW010000331.1:2443-14956 GCA_017304275.1 Hyphomicrobiales bacterium
CATGACGCACTCGACCATCGCCTGTTGAACGAGGTCGAGGGCCTCGAGGCGCCGACCCTCGAGCGCATCTCCATCTGGTTGTGGAACCGTCTCGAGAACCGCGTGCCCGGCCTCGCCGAGATCCACGTCTCGCGCGATAGCTGCCACGAGGGCTGCATCTATCGCGGTCCGCGCGCGCCGACGCGCCTCGCAGCCGAATAGCGGAGCAGCATCCCCATGGGCCGCAAGACCTCCGGCATCACGCTCCTCGGCGGCGCCGCGGCGATCCCCGAGACGCCGGACAAGGCACTGCTCGAGCGCGTCGCCAATCCGCACCCCGATACGGCTTATGTCGCGCGCTTCGCCGCGCCCGAGTTCACCTCGCTATGTCCGGTCACCGGCCAGCCCGACTTCGCCCATCTCGTCATCGACTACGTGCCGGGCGACTGGCTGGTCGAGAGCAAGTCGCTGAAGCTGTATCTCGCCTCGTTCCGCAATCACGGAGCGTTCCACGAGGACTGCACGGTCGCGATCGGCAAACGCCTCGCCACCCTGCTCGAGCCGCAGTTCCTGCGCATCGGCGGTTACTGGTATCCGCGCGGCGGCATCCCGATCGACGTCTTCTGGCAGACCGGCAAGCTGCCGAAGGACGTCTGGCTGCCCGACCAGGGCGTCCCCCCATACCGCGGCCGCGGCTGACCGGTGCGCCCCCTACACGCGCGCACTCCTGTCATCCCGGCCAAGCGAGGCGCAGCCGAGCGCTGAGCCGGGACCCAGCAAAGACTCCTATCGCGATAGAATGCATTGAGCGCCTTCGGCGCACTCTTAGCGCTGCGTCCCGGATAACGATTCGGCTTCGCCTCAGCGCTTCCGGGATGACAGGGGGTGCGCCTGCCGAGCTACGCCGGTCCCTGCGGTGAAGCCACCGACGGCTCTGCCACGGTCATGTCGTTGCCGCGCCAGGTGAAGGCATCGCCGATCCAGCCCTTGAGCCAGATCATCGGCAGCATGACATCCCGCATCATCCACGCCAGCGGTGACACGGCGCTGACGTGCCATCCGACAGCCTTCGACAGCACCGCCTCCGTGCCGAGCCACACTGCGCCGACGAGCGCGCCCGCAGCCAAGCCGTCGATATCGATCAGAGGCGCCGCGAGAGCCGCAGCCAGCATCGGCGCAAGACCGCTGGTCAGAACTTCCGGCGAATAGCAGAGCGGAAACGTCGCCCGCCGCAGACGCGCCCAGCGCACCTGCCGGTCAAGGATCTGGCGGAAGCTGCGGACGCCCAGCGGCTGCTCGAATGGCGCGTCGACGAGACCAACGCGCAAGCCGCTCCCGCGCACGACCTTGGTCGCGGCCGCGTCCTCGGCCACCTCGACGCCGAGCGCACGAATGCCCCCCGCGGCATCCAGCACCTCGCGCCGCCACAACATCGACTTGCCCTGCGCGAAGCCGAACCCGACCGTATCGGCGGCAAGCTGCCAGCGCGCCTGATAGGTGTTGAGGAACGCGCACTCGACCTCGGCCCAGAAGCCCCACGGCCGGCTCCCGACGGGCGGCGAGCAGACGAGCCCGGTGCCGGCGCTCATCGATGCGAACAGCTGCCCGACGTAATCCCGCGGCATCAGCACATTGCTGTCCGCGATGACGATCCACGCATGACGTGCCGCCGCCCAACCCTTGATGACGTTGTTGAGCTTCGGGTTGGCCGTGCTCTTGTCGTCGCCGATGAGCAGCGTCGCGGTGACGTGCGGATGGTCCGCGATGAGCTTTCGCACGAGCGGCACCGCCGCATCGCGTTCCCGCGCCGAGCAGAAGAGCAGCTCGACGTCCGGGTGATCGAGCGTGAACGTGCTCCGGAGCGTCAGCTCGTCGAACGGATCGAGCCCGCACACGGGACGGATGATCGTGACCGCAGGCAGTGCGGAGATGGCGGAAGCGGACCGAGCGGCAGGCCTCCTGCGTATCCGCCAAACGGCCATGGCGGCCGAGGCGACATGGACGAGCATCGCCACCGCCAGGAACACAAGAGCAGCCCATTCGATCACCGGTCCGCAATCTCCCTGCAGGATGCCGCGATCCTCAGTCCTTCCCGGATTCCCGTAACAGGCCGATGACGCTTCGATGTCACTGCGATGACGGAGCCTTGCGGGCTGGCCAGGCCCGCCGCGTCACGATGCCGGCAAAAGAAAAGGGGACGCAAAAGCGCCCCCTCCAAGTCTGCGGGAGAACAAGTCTGCGGGAGAAGTTGCCCGACTGCGTCGCAGGAAGCGGGGCATCGAGCGACGAGCGATGGACTGGTCCATTGTAGCAAGCCGCCGCCGCATGCCGTCAATTGCAGATCGCCCATCGCCGCGGCGCCATTTCGCCGCGTGGATCCGTCACAGAACGGAGATGTTGGACATCGCGTCTGTTGCGAGGCGCAATCTGCACCAAAAAAGGGCACGGCCCCGCTCCGCGTGGCACGCTGGCTTCGAGGCGTCCCAACGCAAGCACAGCATCACATTCTCGCCGGTAAGCTGCCAACAAACTGAGACGCTCGAAAGCTAGGCTCCGACTCGAGACTGGGGAACAACGGCCGAGGAGCACAACACATGGCGGCAAGCTTCCACGTCCTCGAACCGGGCGACGTCATAGAGATCAAATATCGCGTGTGGCGCGCAACGGACGGCCACGGTGACGATGTCGTCGAGCGTTGGCTGAGGGCGTCCATTACGTCTTGCGATCGGCACGCCTGGCCCCTCGCGCGCCTCGCCGACGGACAGATGACCGAGATCCGCCCCTTCATGACGTGGCGATGGGTGGCGCGCATCGACCGCCGCGCCGCCGCATGAGCCGCCCGCGCACGGAATTTAGCCGGCGGCGGCGTTCGGCGACGCGACCAGCACGGGCCGCTTCGTTGCCGATGCGGCTTTGCGCGCAGCGCTGACGCCTTTCGGTTTCGCCCGCGTCTTGCTCGCCGCTTTCGGTGCCGGTCGGGACGCGGGCTTCTTGGTCGAGAGCTTGTCGATCTGCACGGCCAGCTCTGCCTGCTGCTTGGCGAGCGTCTTCACCTCACCCATTAGCTTTTGAAGCGCGGCGAGCACGCGCTCGAGCTTTTCGCCTCTCCGCTTCTTTCCCATGACATCCTCCTCCAGGCGTCGCCGAAAGCCGCGACGCTCTCACCGGTACAGGACGGAAAGTTGGATATCAAACGTCCGCCGCATACGGAGAAAAGCGCCGTCCGCATTTGTGACAAGTGAACGTCTTGGGCCGGCGCAGGTTTCCGCCCGCTGCACCACGGTGGAACTTTTTCGCGACGGAAAGCGTACTGCCCAGCGTTCATGAGAGGACTGCAGAGCGGAGAGGGTTCAGGCGTGACGGTACCGGATGCGCTGATCATGGCTTACGCCGACGGCGAGCTCGACGGACCGCTCGCGACGCGGATCAAGACTGCCATCGAGGGCGATCCGGGCGTGCGCGCCAAGTTCGAGATCTACGCTGGATCGCGCAAGCTGCTCGCGACGGTGTTCGACGACGTGCTCTCCGAGGGCATACCCGACCGATTGAAGCGGACTGTCACCTCGTCCCCGTCCCCTGGCCGCCAAACCGCCCGGCGTTAAGTGCCGACCCCGCGCCGGAACGCGCGGATCAGAGAGGCAGTCTCCTCGGGTCGCTCCCGTTGCCACCAGTGTCCGCAGTCGAGCGTTACGCTTTGAGCGCCCGTGACCGCGGCGATACGATCGCCATGGCGGGGATGCGCATAGAGATCCCTTTCCCCCCAAAGCACGAGACCGGGCGCGGCGAGCGGCGCGAGGTCGGCCCCCCAGTCGCGGAAAACGTCCTGGCCCGAGCGATAAAGGGACAGGATGCAGCGTTTCATTCGCGCATCGATGGCGTTGGCCGTCTCCCGCGCATCCGCTGCACTGAGACCCGCACGCTGCAGCATGTCGACGGCGAGCTCTGGCGACAGCCGATCCATGGCCTTTTCGCCCGCACCCGGCGTCTGCCAGAGGCGCGCGGTCGGATGCCACGCATAGTCGACCGTGAACGGCGCGCCGCCCCCGACCCAACTGCGTACGAGGTCGGGACGCACGCACAGCACACGCATCATGAGGATGGAGCCCCAGTCGTGAGCGATGAGATCGCGCGGCGCGGGCATCGCCTCGATCGCCGAGATCAGCCACGCGAGGTAGTCCTCCTTCGTGGCCGCGAACCCGGACGGGCACGCACAACCGAAGCCGGGCAAAGCCAGCGTCACCGCGTCGTCGTCGCCGATCGCCGCGATCAACCGCGACCACACCTGCGCCGTATCCGGCACGCCGTGAATGAAAACCGTCGTCATCGACTGCCGCCCCTGATCCACGTCCCTGCCGCAAGGAACGGCCGGCGCCCCGCTGTTTACTGGATCGGCTTGCGCCGGATCGAGACCGGCGCGCGATCGATGGCGGTCACCACCTGCGCCCGCTTGGCGGCATTGACGGTCGGCGGCGCATCGAAGGTGACACCGACCTCCTCGCCGCGGCGCCACACCACCGTGCAAGGGGCTTCGAAGCCGTCCACGTCGATGAGGAGATCGAATTGCGACGGCACGGCCTGCCCTTGCGGAACCCGCAGCCGAGCGCCGGTGTCCGAGAGATCGCGCACCGTGCAGGACAGCGTCGATGAACGGTCGTTGTAGACGATCCGCGCCCCCTTGAGGACGCGCTTACGCGCCGCGACACGCTTGTCGGCATCCGTCATGGTACCGCCGAAACCTCTCTTGCAAACGTTCTATTGCGAACGGCACAAGGCTTCCAAAGTTTCACGCAAGCCCATCCCGAACGCCGGAACGCGCGCCGAACAGCATCCACCCACGCCATGAATCTCAAGGTCTTAGCAGACCTGCATTTATCACATGAGTCGGCCGGCCGCTGACGAGATAGATCGCTGCGGGCGGACCACGACGGTCGCCGGAGCCGATCGGGATCTGCACGCCGGTCTCGGTCGAAATTCGCCCGAGCTACGGCGCCCGTCCTTGCATGCCCGGCGGATCCGCTCACCAGCCGGCCAACCGCAGGCCAAAATCCCAGACGACCTGCCCCGCGCCCTGTCCGAAGCTGACGCCGACCGCACCCAGCGTCACGACGGCCAGCTGCACAAGCCGGCTTTGATACCATCGCCTCGGTCGGTTCACGCGCTCGAGCTCGCGGATCCGGCGATCGATCCAGATGCGCGCGAAATCTGCGCCGCTCTTTGTCCGGCTGGATAACGCCGCGCGGATTGCCGTGAGCGCATAGGCGTCATCCTCATGATCCCGAGCGTACTCGAACAGACGCTGATTGGTGCAACGGCTGAAATCGATCAGATCGGGTGGCTCTTTGTCGGCCATTGTCCCCTCCCAACTCCCCCGGAAGCATTCTATTCATCCGGGTGAGCATTTGGCAGGGATCATCCGTGCGGTGCAGCAGGGAGACAGGAGCGGCCTCGCCAGGGGATCGTCCGATGCGCCAAAGCGGCCCGGTTTACATGCCTCGGCCTGCGGTTGCACCTCGGTCGGCACACTACCCTAAGGGTTAACTAAACGTTTATTTGTTGTATCAATGGCTCGCACAGTTCTGCTAAAGTGACCTCGGTTTAATTCGGCTACGAGTTTCAGTTCAGACGCGAACGAGTACGACATGATCAGCAAGTTTAAGATGTACGCCCTGACGTGGATGGTGACCGCGGCCCTCACGATCGACCAGGCACTCGCGTTTGCGTCGCCCTGGAAGCCCGGCCCCGGCGGTCCGGGACCTGGACATGGCCCTGCGGCGGCGCCCGAGTTGGACGGCACCGGCGCTATCGCCGTGTTCGCGCTCCTCGCAAGCATCGCCGTCGTGCTCTTCAACCGTACGCGGAACAAATAAGCCAAGCCCCGCACGACGGCTCGATTGCCGTGAGGCCCGCGGCATCGCCGCGATCGCCGGCGCCTCGCGCGCGTCGCCTAATCTCGGGTTCCGGCGACGATGGCTCTGCGCGGCGGAGCGACGGTCGCGCAACCTACCGCTCAACGATGTTATAGCTCGCATCAACGAGGCGGCCGCTTACAGCCTCAGTAGGCGGCGGCGTGGGCTCAGCGCCTGGGAAGGTCGAAGTCTCGCCGTCTGATGCTGGAAGAACCGTAACGATATAAATACCACCTCTTGATCGTGGGATGAGCACGATCGTTGAGGCAGTGTCATCACACATCAACTTCAGACTCACTACGCCGTCCTTCGCGGGGAGCTTAGCGCTCGCGTGACGACCTTTGCAGTTGGCGGACGCGCGACCAGCAAGGCCTGCTAACGCCTCGTCCGAGGTCTCATTAGGACGGACCATCACGCCGCCGATGACGCCAGGCGAGAGCCACATGGCATCGTAAAAATTGAGCTCCGCCGGAATCGTGTCCACCACCGTGAAGCCGTCGATTTTGGCTGCCGACAGGAGATTGGCAGTTAGCGTCGCTGCTTCGACTCGAACTGCGTCCCTCGAACGATCGTTATCTGGGGCGGGCGCCGCGGCAAACGGGTTAGACGTTCCTGTGGGAGCCGACGCAAATGGATTAGTGCCACTGCTCTCGCCCGCAACCATAGTGCTCGTGCAGCGCAGAGCAGCGTCTAGTGACTTCGATGAGTTCGTGAGGTCGAAGCTGAATGTCTCACCCGCGGCTTCGATATGAAGCGTTCGCCCGGCTTTGAAGAGCTTGAATAGAGTGGAGCTGTCGAGCAATTCAATCTCTACCATGTTGGGACCATTCACTCTCGCGGTGCCGTGAAGAATACGGTTCCGATCAACTTGGTAGCGAATTGGATGCTGACCTCCCTGTGGCAAGTTCCACGACTCATTAAACAGGCTCATAGACCAGCCGAAGTCGCGACCGATCGCAAACAATAGAACAATGCCGCTTCGGTAGCTTATCCCTGCCGCGCAGTGATTAAACCGTCCTGTCTGGTCGTTCGTGTAGGCGCCTATGTGCCAGCCATACAATCCTGTCGACCAGACTTCGCGAGAATGCCCAGCACCGCTCGTGAGCAAGAGGAGCAATCCGATGAACCCGACTTGGCGCGCTGCTCTCATGGGTGCTGCTCCTCTGAAAAACATCAGCACCAGGATATTTTCGATTCACGCTCGGCTTCCACAGCAGCGTTTCATCTGTGCACAGTTAAATGCCGGGGTGGCTTCGGAGCAGCAGCCTGCTTTACTTCCTGGCGTTTGCCATCAACGAAAACCCACTCCTCGGCCGACTTGACCGAGCAGCAGGTGATGACGCTCTCGACCCACAAGACGCCATCGGCGGCCCGGCCGCGGCCCAGCGGCGTGACTTCGTCGACGGCATGTCGACGGTATGGAGAACGAAGCAGGCGCAGGAGTGGAAAAACGCCCGGCGCGCAAAGCTAACGCATTGAAATAGCTGGCTGGGACGGGAGGGTTCGAACCTCCGAATGGCGGAATCAAAATCCGCTGCCTTACCACTTGGCTACGTCCCAAAACCGGCCATGCGCTTCCGATGACGGGAGCTTGGGCGCCGCACCATAGTGACAGCGGCCCGCCTCGGCAATCCTCGTTGAGGCAATACGCACCGCCGCAAGAATTCGGCTGCGGGTCGCTTGCCCTACCCCTGACCTGTCGCTATAAAGCCGCCTCGCGCTTCGGCCCCACTCGGCGGCCGGAGGGCTTTTCACAAGACGTCGAGGCATTGCGGTCGGGCGGAGCGTAGCGCAGCCTGGTAGCGCACTTGCTTCGGGAGCAAGGGGTCGGGAGTTCGAATCTCCCCGCTCCGACCAATGCCCTCGACGCTTGGTGAAAGCCGGTCTCGCGCCGCCACCGAAACCGCCACCGACAAGCAATGGGCCGGAAACGAGCGCTCGTTCGTTCTATCCGGCATGGCACGCGCTCGCAGGCGCCGCCGACATGGATCCGAGGCGCCCGCGCGTGGGTCGTAGGGAAAGGGAGCGCCTACCTCTTGGGCTGCATGGCTTCCGTCACCAGCCGCCCGAGCTCCTGAGCCTGCAGCGCATAGGCTTGCATCTGCGACTGCGCGAAGCGGCTCTGATGCGCGAGGATCTCCTGGATGTCCTTGGCGCTCGCGAGATCGCTTGCCAGCGCGAATGCGGCTTCCGCATTCTGCTTGGCGAACTTCGTCGCCCGGTCCTGAACCGCCCGGAAACCGGCGGACATGTCGTTGGCGGGAAGCGATTTCGTCCAGAAGCTCATCGCCTGCGTCATCGCGTCCATGAACTGGCCATAAGCCGCCCGGGCCTGATCCACGTTCTTCTCGGCGAGGTCGCGCATCTGCTGTGGGATTTCAAAGGGATTCTGGGACATGAGCTTCTCCGGCTTTTTACTCGACGTCGGGGGGAACGCCTTATTCGTAACCCCTATTGCGCGCCGCGCATACCAGCTTCTTGCGCGCAGGGACGCCACGCCACAGCCGGAAACTACTCCGGAGCCGGGATAAACTCCTCCTGATCGGTCGGCACCGGGTCAAATCTCCGCGCCTTCCAATCGGCTTTGGCCGCCGCGATCCGATCCTCCGAGGAGGAGACGAAATTCCACCAGATATGGCGCGGCCCGTCCATCGGCTCGCCGCCAAGCAGCATGATCCGCGCCATCGACATGGCCAGGATCGAGATCCGGTCTCCCGGCCGGAACACGAGCAGGCGGCCGTCCCCATACCTTTGCCCCGCGATGTCGATCTCGCCGGAGACGACATAGATCGCCCGCTCGTCGTAGTCGGGATCGAGCGGCAGCACCGCGCCGGGAGCCAGCACGGCCTCGGCATAGAAGCAGTCGTGAGGAAACGACGCCGGCGCGTGCGCCCCGTAAAGCGCACCCATGATGAGCCGCACCGTCTTGCCCTCGCCGGTGATGCGCGGCAGCGCCGTCGAGTCGAAGTGCGCGAACGTCGGCGCGTCCTCCTCGTGCGCTTTCGGCAGCGCCGCCCACGCCTGCAGGCCGAACAGCCGCGAGCCCTGCGCGCGCGTCTCCGCGCTCGAGCGCTCGGAATGCACGATCCCCCGCCCCGCCGACATCAGGTTCAATTCGCCCGGCTTGATGGCAAGCTCCGTTCCGAGGCTGTCGCGATGCATGAGCTCGCCGGCAAAGAGATAGGTCACGGTCGCCAGGCCGATATGCGGGTGCGGCCGCACGTCGACGCCGTTGCCGATCAGGAACTCGGCCGGACCCATTTGGTCGAAAAAGATGAAAGGCCCCACCATCTGCCTTCCCTTCGCGGGAAGGGCACGGCGCACCTCGAAGCCGCCGAGGTCTCTGGCCCGCGGAATGATGATCTGTTCGATCGCCTCGCACGACGCGGAGTCACCCGGCTTCGGATCGTCGCAAGGCTGCCAGCTCATCCGCTCCTCCTAATCGGCGAGTTAATAAGATAGCGAGTCGCCGCGCGAGCGCAAAAGATCCCTCTTGAAACACCTCCGCGTACCGATACCGTGCGAGTGGAGATAAGATCGATATCCGGAAATGATAGACGTGATGGCATGACGACAGACCAAACATCCTGCTGGATCGACGCCGCAGCCGCCAATCTCGGAATCGCCATCGATCCCGAATGGAAACCCAACGTCGCAATGTTCGTCGAGGTTGCACGCTCCATGGCGCGGCTCGTTGAAGCCACCGGCGCCGCGTCCACGAGTGAAGCCGCGCCGGTCTTCACGCCTCGCGACGCCGAATAATGAGCGCAGTCCTGCCGACCGGGGCGACCGCCATCTCCCGCGCCGTCGCTGAGGGCGAGGCGTCCGCCGAAGAGATCGCGCGCGCCGCCCTTGCGCGGATCGACGCCCGCAACGCCGAGATCGGTGCCTTCACCGACCTGACCCGCGAGCGCGCCCTGGCCGAGGCGAGGGCCGTCGACCGCGCGCGCGCCGGGGGCAACGCGTTGGGACCGCTCGCGGGCGTGCCTTACGCCGTCAAGAACCTCTACGCGATCGCCGGCATCTCGACGCGGGCGGGCTCGAAGATCAGCGCCGCCGATCCGCCCGCCGCCGGCGACGCCCTCCTTGTCTCGCGCATGAAGGCGGCGGGCGCCGTGCTTCTCGGCGCGCTCAACATGGGCGAGTACGCCTACGACTTCACGGGCGAGAACGCGCACTACGGGCCGTCGCGCAACCCGCTCGACACCACGCGCATGACCGGCGGATCATCCGGCGGATCGGCGGCCGCCGTCGCGGCCGGCTTCGTGCCCGTGTCCCTCGGCTCCGACACCAACGGCTCCATCCGCGTTCCGGCAGCCTTCTGCGGGCTCTACGGCCTGAAACCGACCTACGGCCGCCTGCCGCGCACGGGCACCTTTCCGTTCTGCGACAGCCTCGACCACGTGGGCCCCTTCGCGCGTTCCGTCGCAGACCTCGCCCTCGTCTACGACGCACTGCGCGGCCATGACCCGTCCGATCCCGTCTGCGCCGATCGCCCTGCCGAAGTGCTCACGCCGGCGATCGTCATGGGCCACGCCGGCCTGCGCATCGCCGTCGCCACCGGGTACTTCCGCGCCGATGCCGATCCCGGCGCGCTCGCGGCGCTCGACCGTGCGGCCAAGGCGCTCGGGGCGACGGGCGAGATCGACATCCCGCAGGCCGCCGAGGCGCGCGCGGCCGCTTTCCTCATCACCAACGCCGAAGGCAGCGCGCTGCATCTGGAGCGCATCCGCCATCGGCCGGCCGACTTCGATCCCGACACGCGCGACCGCTTCATCGCCGGCGCCCTGTTGCCCGCAAGCTGGTATGTCGCAGCCCAACGCTTCCGCCGCATGTTCGAGAACATCCTGGCGGACATCTTCCGCCGCTACGACGTGATCCTTGCGCCGGCTACCCCGACCAGCGCACCGCGCCTCGGCCAGAAGACGCTCACGATCGGCGGCAAGGAGGTGCCTCTGCGAGCGCACATGGGCATCTACACGCAACCGATCTCCTTCATCGGCCTGCCGGTCGCTGCCGTTCCGATCCGGAGCGGAGCCGCGATGCCGTACGGCATCCAGGTGATCGCTCCACCCTGGCGCGAGGACCTGTGCCTCCGCGTCGCCGCGAGCCTCGAAGCCGCAGGTCTCTACCTCCCGGACGCGACCCCTACGACCCACATTTGATCGCACCACATCGTCCCGCCCGTCATTCCCGCCAAGCGACGGCGCAGCCGCGTGCAGAGCGGGAATCCAGCGCAAGACTCCGATCGCAATAGATCTTTGTGCCTTCGTTCAACCTCGCCGCACCCTGCGCAGGCTGGGCGACGCCGGTGCGCCGAACGTCTGCCGGAACGCGCGGCCGAAATGCGCCTGATCGTAGAAGCCGGCACGATGCGCCGCGTCCGTGAAGCTGCTCCCCGCAACGATCTCCGCGATGGCCGCGCGCAGTCGCTGCCACATCCGGAAGCGCCGGAACGGAACGCCGACCTCGGCCGCGAACAGATGCTGAAACCGCGAGGACGACAGTCCGACGTCGTGCGCCGCCGCCGCTGCAGAGCGGACATCCTCCGCGTCCGTCGAAAGCGAGGCCACGGCCCGCGCGATCCGCGCATCGAGCGTGCGCCGCGCGCGTGGTTTCGCAAACCCGAGAAGATCGTCCAACGCCTCCGTGACGGGCGCGCCGTCTGTCGCTTCATAGAGATCGCGAATGAGCGTCCTGATGCCGCTCGCGCCGACCAGCGCGCCACCCTCGTCGCGGACCTGCGAAACGAACGGCATCAGCGCCTCCGCGCCGGCTTCGCTGGGCTCGAGATAGAGAACCGCCAGCGGCTGCCCGTCGGCGTCGAACTCATAGGACACGCCGGCCGGAATGACGGCCGCCTCGCAGGAAACCCAGTCGCCGCCTCCGACCCGCAACCGGATTGCCTCATAGAGCCCCGTCAGCAGCACCGGAACGCTGTGCATGTGCGGCGCGTGATGTCCGAGCGGTCCCACGAACAGCGCGCGGCCCGGCTCGAGATGCCAGATCGGCAGCGTCGGCCGCCCGCCGTCGTCCTCCGCCGTCGCAGCACGTTCGTACAAGCGATCCCCTTTCCTCACCGCTACCGTCAGCAACTGCGCATAGCAATTCGGAGCCACCACCTCAATGTCCAACGCCGATCTTCACCTGAGCCGCCGCAATATGCTGGTCTCTACAGCCGCCGTCCTGGCCTCGCCGCTGGCGATGGGCCACACGGCGACCGAAGCACAGGCCGCCGCCGGCAAGCTTGGCCCCTGGCAACCCAAGCACTGGCGCTACAAGATCGGCTCCTTCGAGATGACGGTCATCGCCGACTCCGAGACCTTCATAGACGGGCCCTATCCGATCATCGGCGGCAACGCCACCGAGGATGAGGTGCGCCGCCTGATGCGCGACAACCTCCTGCCCGAGACCAAGTACCAGCCGGGCTTCTCGCCTGCGGTCGTCAACACGGGCCGCGAGTTGGTCCTGTTCGACACCGGCAACGGCGAGAACGGCTTCGTGCCCCGTCCTGCCGGCGGCTGGCTCGCCCGCGAGCTCGCACCGGCCGGCATCAAGCCGGAGGACATCGACATCGTCGTCCTGAGCCACGGCCATCCCGACCACGTCGGCGGCCTTATGGAAGGCG
>JAFKKW010000332.1 GCA_017304275.1 Hyphomicrobiales bacterium
GGTTGATCTCAAGATCTACGTCGAGCACGGCAAGGAAGCGCGGGCGGAATGGGCCATGGATTCGCTCAAGCGCTCCATGCGGTGGGACGAAGCCCGTTTCGGGCGCGCGTACGATCTCGACGTGTTCAACATCGTCGCCGTCTCGGACTTCAACATGGGGGCGATGGAGAACAAGGGCCTCAACATCTTCAACGACCGGCTGATCCTCGCCTCGCCCGACACGGCGACCGACAGCACCTTCGAATCCATCGAGAGCGTGGTCGCGCACGAGTACTTCCACAACTGGACCGGCAACCGCATCACGTGCCGCGACTGGTTCCAGCTTTGCCTCAAGGAAGGGCTCACGGTCTATCGCGACCAGGAGTTCTCGGCGGACGAGCGCTCGCGCACGGTGCAGCGGATCATCGACGTCCGGCAGCTGCGCGCGACGCAGTTCACCGAGGACGCGGGACCGCTGGCGCATCCCGTACGGCCGGAGAGCTACATCGAGATCAACAACTTCTATACGGCGACGGTCTACGAGAAGGGCGCCGAGCTCGTGCGCATGATCGAGACCATTCTCGGCGCTAGCGACTTCCGGCGCGGCATGGATCTCTATTTCGAGCGCCACGACGGGCAAGCAGCGACGATCGAGGACTTCCTCAAATGCTTCGAGGACGCCTCGCAGCGCGACCTCTCGCATTTCAAGCTCTGGTATTCGCAGGCGGGCACGCCGGAGCTGGTCTGCGCGCTCAGCTACGACAAGGCGAAGAAGCAGGCCGAGCTCAAAATCGAGCAGGTGCTGCCGCCGACGCCCGGCGAGAGCAAGAAGAAGCCGCTGCACATCCCGGTGCGGATCGCGCTGCTCGGCGGCAACGGACAAGAGATCGCGCTCAAGCGCGAGACCGGCGAAGCGATCGAGGACGGCGTGCTGCACGTCACCAAGCGCACGCAGACGTTCCGGTTCGCGGACGTGCCCTCGCCGCCGGTGCCGTCGATCCTGCGCGGGTTCTCGGGGCCCGTGAACCTCACGCTCAATCTCGCCGAGCGCGATCTCGAATTCCTGATGGCGCACGATCAGGACCTGTTCAACCGCTGGCAGGCGGCGAACACGTACGCCACGCGCACGCTCGTCGACATGGTGAAGGCGCTGCGCAAGGGCGAGCGCGCGACGGCGCGGGCGACGCAGTTCGTGAAGGCGCTCGGCTCGGCGGTCAGCCACGACGATCTCGAGCCCGCCTATCGCGCGGAACTGCTCAAGCTGCCGAGCCAATCCGACATCGCGCGCGTGATCGGGCGCAACGTCGATCCCGGGCTGATCTTCCGTGCGCACCGTCAGCTCCTGAAGGTTGCGGGCACGGCGCTTGGAGACCTGCTCGAGGACGTCTACACGTCGATGCGGCCAACCGGACCCTTCTCTCCGGATGCCCAGAGCGCAGGCCGTCGCGCGCTGCGCAACGCGGCGCTGACGCTGCTCTCGGCGCGTGATACGGCCGCCGACGAGACGCGTCTTGCCGACCACTTCTTCAAAGCCACCAACATGACGGACGAGGCGCATAGCCTGGTCCTGATCGCGGCCCGGTCGGGACCTCTGCGCGACAAGGCGCTGGCGCGCTACTTCGACCGCTGGAAGGACGATCACCTGGTCATCGACACCTGGTTCGGGGCGCAGGCGATGTCGCCGCTCCGGCCCGCCCTCGGCCAGGTCAAGGCGCTCACCAAGCACCCCCTGTTCAGCCTCACCGCCCCCAACAAGGTGCGGGCGCTGATCGGCGTCTTCGCGGTGCAGAACCCGGTCCAGTTCCACCGGCCGGATGGCGCCGGCTACGAGTTCCTGGCCAAGCAGGTGCTGGCCATCGACCGCTTCAATCCCTCGATCGCGGCCCGGATGCTGGGCGCGTTTCGGATCTGGAACGCCCTCGAGCCAGGCCGGCGGGCGGCCGTCAAGCGCGTGTTGCAGAGCATAGCCAAGGCCCCCGATCTCTCGCGCGACGTGTTCGAAATCGTGACCAGGATGCTCGACAAGTAACACCCGCCAAATCTCTCTTTGGCCACATTTAAACTCCCTCGACACGGCCGACTCGAATCGGTGAAGTAGGGGGTGTGATTCGCCGGCGTACCGGCAGAAATCTGGTCACGCGCACCACTCAAAATTCGCACTGGGAGATACGGATGGCTGGGACCCTATCGGCCTGTCCACGGGACGAGTCTGTCCTCGCGGACGAGATGCCTGCCCGCACGACGGCGGCATCCGGCTTCCCCGGCTGGGCGGGATCCATCCGTCTGCTTCAAGGCGCCGTTGTCGCTCATGGCGCCGGTCTACTGTTGTCGTTGTTTCATCCCCTGTCGCTGCCGTCGCTCGTGGTCCTCGTCAGCGGACTTGCCATTACACTCGTTACGCTCAGTCTCGCTCAGTCGCAGTTGCATCTCTCTCGCGCACTTCCGTCTTCCGACCGTTCACACGATCTCTCCCCACCGTCCGGGGGCAGCGGGGCCACGCCCTCCCCGCTGCCCTTTGTAGGTCAGAGGATCGCTCTCGGTGCGGATAGCGCTCAGCTCACGGGCCTGGCCCGCGCCGCCGCCCGGCTCAGCCATCTTTCCTCGGGCCGCGCGCATCCGTGGGGCGAGCTGATGGCGCGCGTCAGCCACGACTTGCGCACGCCGCTCAACGCCGTCATCGGCTTCTCCGATGTGATGCAGTCCGAGTTGCTGGGGCCGGTCGGGCATCCCCGCTATCGCGAATACGTGCGCCATATCGGCGAGTGCGGCCGCGACCTCCTCAAGTCGGCCGAGGATGCGCTCGCCATCACCTGTCTGCTCGATCACGATCCGAACGCAATGATCTCGACCGGCGTGGACCTTCGCATGATGGTGGAGGACGCCTGGGGGTTCCATTCCGGTCCGGGCAGCAGCCACGGGCTCCTGCTCGACGCGCAGATCCCCGACGATATCGAGGTTCTCGTCGAACGGCGGCCGATGCGGCAGGTGCTGATCAATCTGTTTGCCGAGGCGGTGCGCCGCTCGGATGCGGGCGGCAGCCTCGGCGTGGTCGCGACCGTCAACGGCGACCTGGTGCAGATCGAAGTCTTTCTTCGCGGGCAGCCGGGGGCACCGAGCGTCGGGCAGGCGTCGCTGCCGGTCTGTCTTGCCCGGGCGCTGCTCGAGCTCAACGGCGCCTCGCTGATCGAGGTGGACGACCCGTCCTCGACCTGGCGCGCGCTGACCGTGCTCAAGTGCGTCGCGCAAAAGGATTTTTTTGCCGCGCCCTCGGAAAACACCCCGCGGCGGATGCCGGCAGCCGCGCTCTGCGACGCGGCGGCCTGCGCTTAGGCTCTTGCGAGAGCCGTTCCGGTTTTCGTGGAGTCGCGGATCCGCTCTAGGTCATTGTTTGGTCGTGCTTCTCATCAGGAAGCCGGTTCCCACTTTTCCGGAAGCACTCAGTTGGACGATGCAGGCGCGGTCGTTGCTTCGGCTGCTCCGCCCTCCTTCGCGTCCTTCTTCTTTTTCTTCAGGCGCTCCTTGAACGGCTCGTTCCGCTTCAGCCACCAGTCGGCGAGCCGGCGACGCTCTTCCGGCAACAGTTGTCCGGCATGGACGAGGAACGCTGCGACGGCCGCTTCCCGGACCGCGCGGTCCTTCTCTCCCGCGACGTCGAAGGCGCCCTTCAAGGCGGCACTGTCGAACGGCTCAGCGCCGAGCTTGTTCGCCGCTTCGCGGCGAGCGGCGCGCAGGTCATCGATCAATGGGCGAAGCTTCTCGCGGTCCTCGCGCAAATTCTTGCGCATCTCCTTGCGACGTTCCTCGGGGAGCGTGCGTGTGAGGCCCATCAAACCGAAATCCTGATGCGGCCCGGAGCCCGAGCGAGGGGGCGGGTGCCTGCCGAAGCCATGCATGAACACGGTGCCGGCAACGGCGCCGAGAACGAGCAAGTTCAGCGCCAGGGAGGCGATCAGCGCGTACTTGAGGCGCCGCGCGCCCGGACGCTCTGACGGAGCCGGCTCAGGGCGAGACACGTCGCTCAAAGGGTATCCTCCTCGTACATGCCGAACGCATCGCTATCGAACGCGATCTGGCCCGGGTCGATAACGGCATCGGTGGACGCCTGGACCAGCGGCGCAACGGCATTGTCCAAGGTTCCGTTGAGACCGAAGACCATGCCGAGGACGAGGGACGCGGCCAGCAACGCCGCTGCCGGCCACTCGGCGCGGGCGCCCCTTGCGCCGGCGCCGAAGCCCGGCCATGCGATGCGCGCCTTCGGCGTCGCGACGGCGGGGGTCTCGGCCGCGGCGGCAGCCATGATGCGGTCGGCAAGCACGCGGGTGTCGATCACCGGCTCCGGCGCGAGATCGAGCAGGCGGTCGAGCGCCTCGGCCTCCCGCAAGCGCGCCTTGGCGTCGGTGCTCGCGGCAAGCAAGCCGGCGAGATCGCGGCGCACGGGGGCGGGCCAGCGCGTGAGGTCGCTCCCGAAACGCTCGAGAACCTGCTCGAGCGCGTCGAGCCCGGTTCCTTCGATGGTGGTCTTCTCAGTCATGGCCGTTGTCCCGGTCTTCCGATTTCAACCCTCGCTTTGCAGCAAGGCCTTCCAATCCTTCTCCAAGCTGGCGCGCAGGGCGCGCCGGGCGCGGGAGAGGAGGCTTTCCACCGCCTCGTCCGACACGCCCAATATCTCGCCCACCTCGGCCTGGCTCAGGCCTTCGTGGTGGAACAGCGTCAGCGCGCGGCGCTGGCGCTCCGGCAGTGCATTCATCGCCTCGCCGACACGCTTGGCGAGATCCTGCTCCTCGAGGCCCGCGGCCTGGGTCGGTTCTTCGGCCACCTCGGGAACCTCGTCGGTCACCACCGTGCGCCGCGTCGCGCGGATACGGTCGAGGCAGAGGTTCGAGGTCACCCGGCGCAACCAAGGACGCAGCCCGTGCGGCCCGACATCAAGGGTCTCGCCTGCCCGCCACAACCGCAACAGGGCCTCCTGAGCGATGTCGTCGGCCTCGGCTTCGTCCTTCAGCATCCGCCGTGCTAGGGCGACGATCGCGCCGAGATGGCGGTCCACAAGGATGCGGAACGCCTGGGAGTCCTGGCGTGCGACGCGCGTCAGCAGGACGCGGTCCTCCGGCGCATCCGGCCACGGACCTGCCCGCACGTTGGTTCCTGGCGTCGTCGTCCCCATGGGTCCGTCTGGCCCCGACCTCACCGTCCTACCGTCATGTCGCAGACGTCCGCTGGGCAGCATCGCCGTTCTCTGCTCTGCAGATAGCTTCACAGGCAGGAACGGCCGCACCCATCGGAATCCGTCGCAGTCTAGGTAATTAACTCTTTGAACTGAACCTCGACATTGGCCAAGGTCTCGCGCAAATCCCGCTCCAGCGCGGCAAAATCCGGTGCGCCCCCTGCGCGCGCCAGCAACGCCTTGAGGCCGCTCGGCGCGGTCGAGGGATCAAAAGCTTCTTCGAGACAAAGCCTTAGGACCTGCGTCAGGTTGTGGATGAGGCGCGTGGCCTGGATGAGGCGGTCGGTCTCGGCGACCGGGACGAGCCCGGCGTCGGCAAACTTGCGGTAGGCGGCCAGGGTGTTCTGGTCGAGCACACCCGGATGCTGCGCCGCGTTCACGAGTTGCAGATGCTGGGCGATGAACTCGAGGTCGACGAGGCCACCGCGCACCTGCTTCAGGTCCCAGATGTTGTCGGTTCCCTTCTCGGCGGCAATGCGGTCGCGCATGTCGCGCACGTCCTTGGCGATGACGGCGCGGTCGCGCGGGCGCAGCAGCGTGTCGCGGATCGCGGCCTCGACCTTGGCTCGCAACCCGGGCGGGCCGGCGATAACGCGCGCGCGCGTCAAGGCCATGTGCTCCCACGTCCAGGCCTCGGTGGTCTGATACTCGCGGAAGGTGGAGAGCTGGGCGGCCACCGGGCCTTTCTGGCCCGACGGGCGCAGACGCATGTCGACCTCGTAGAGCGCGCCCTCGGCGGTCGGCGCGGAGAGGTGGGAGATCAGGCGCTGCGTGTAGCGGGCGTAGTACTGGCTCGGCGCCAGCGGCTTTGCGCCGTCGGACTGGATTGCGGCAGGATCGAAGTCGTAGACGACGATCAGATCGATGTCGGACGACGCCGTCATCTCGTGACCGCCGAGCTTGCCCATGGCGACGACGACGGCGCTGCCGCCGGGGATGCGGCCGTGGGTGCGTTCGAGCTCCTTCTCGACCTCGGCGGCGAGCGCGGCGATCAGCGTCTCGGCGAGGCGCGCGTAGGCTTCACCCGCCTCGCTCGCGTTGATCCCGCCGGAGAGCACCTTGACGCCGATCAGGAACGCCTGCTCGCTGCCGATCACGCGGGCGCGATCGAGCACATCCTGCTCGTCCACCGCCAGGGAAAGCTCGGCGCGGATCGCATCGCCGAGCTCGTTTGCGGACGGCAGCGCCGCGAACGTGCGCGGATCGATGACGGCGTCCAGCAGCCGGCGGCGGCGCGAGAGGATGCGTGCGAGGCGCGGGGCGGTGCCCATGATGTCGGCGATCAGGCGCATCAGCGCGGGGTTGGCCTTGAGCAGTGAAAAGAGCTGCACACCTGCCGGCAGCTCGGCGAGAAAGCGATCGAACGCGGCAACGGCGCGGCCGGGATCGGCGGTGTCGGCGAGCGCCTTGATGAGCAGCGGCTGCACCTCCGTCAGCAGCTCGCGGGCGCGCGGCGACCGCACGGCGGGATAACGCCCGTGATGCCAGCCGCGGACGGCGGCCAGCACATCGCTCGGACGCGTGTAGCCCATGCGCGTCAACGCGATCACGGTGCCCGGATCATCGGTCTCTCCGGCGAACACCAGGTTCTGGCCTTCGGCCGTCAGCTCGGGCGCATCCTCGAACAGGCGCGCATAGTAGCCCTGGACGCGCTCCAGGACGGAGACGATCTCGGCGGAGAACTCGGCCAGGCTCGGATAGCCCGAAAAGCGCGCGAACCGCTCGAGCTCGGCGTCGTCGCGCGGCAGCTCCTGGGTCTGCTCGTCGGCGACCATCTGGATGCGATGCTCGATCCAGCGCAGGTAGAGGTAGGCGTCGGTCAACTCGTCGGCGGTGGACTGCTCGATCCAGCCGTAGGCGACGAGCACGCCGAGCGCCTCCAACGTGCGGCGCGTGCGCAGGTTGCGCTGGCGTCCGCCGGCGATGAGCTGCTGCGTCTGCACGAAGAACTCGATCTCGCGGATGCCGCCGGGGCCGAGCTTGATGTTCTGACCCGCGACGCCGATCGAGCCGAAGCCGCGGAAGGCGTGGATCTGGCGCTTCATGGCGTGGATGTCGGCGATGGCGGCGAAGTCCAGGTTGCGGCGCCAGATGAAGGGGGCGAGCTCCTGCAGGAAGGCCTCGCCGGTCTCGATGTCGCCGGCGACGGCGCGTGCCTTGATCAGGGCGGCGCGCTCCCAGTTCTGTCCGAAGCTCTCGTAGTAGAGCGCCGCGGCATCGGTGGAGAGCGCGATCTGCGTCGCGCCCGCATCGGGACGCAGGCGCAGGTCGGTGCGGAAGACGTAGCCTGCCACCGTGCGCTCGTCGATCAGCCGCACAAGATCGCGCGTGAGGCGCACGAAGAACGTCGGCGCCTCTAGTCCGGGTTTCAGGCGCGCGCGTTGAAGCTCGTAGAAAACGATGAGGTCGATGTCGCTCGAGTAGTTGAGCTCGAAGGCGCCGTACTTGCCGACGCCCAGCACCATGTATCCGGAGGAAAGATCGGGCTCGTTGTCGCCCGGCTCGGCAAGCCAGTCGCCTTTGGCGACGGCCTGGCGGAATAGGAAGCGCACGGCGCCTTGAAGGGCCGCGTCGGCCGTCTCGGAAAGCGTGCGCGTCACCTCGTTGACGCTCCAGAGACCGCCGAGATCGCACAGCGCCGTCAGCAGCGCCACCTCCGATTTGTAGACGCGCAGCGCCGTCATGGCGTCGGGAAGCGTTGCCGCGTCGGCAAGATCCTGCGCGAGACCCGTCGTCAGCTCGGCGAAGCGTTGCTCGGGGACGGCGCGCAGCAGCCGGTCGAGGCGCTGCGGGTCGCGGACGATCTCGGTCCTGAGATAGGGCGAGCCGGCGGCGATGCCCGCCAGTAGCGCGCGGACCGGCTCCGTCTCGGCGATCGCGACGAGGCCCGCGAGCGACGCGTCGCGGCGCCAGTCATCGAGGATGGGCGCAAGACTCGCGCCGCCAAGCGGATCCTGCGGAAGGCGCTTTGCGACATCGATGCGCTCGCGCAGCGGTCCGTCCGCACCGATGTCGCCCGCCATGCCGTCTCCCCTCGTCTCGCGTTTTTTTGGGAAGCCTTCTTGTCGGCAACTTCCCTGCCTTCGTCATTCCCGCCCAGCGGCCCCGGCTTGATCCGGGACAAGCGCGACGCAGGAGGTCCGCGCAAAGACTTCTATCGCTTTAGATCTTTTGTGTCTCCGGCGACTCTCGTGCCGGGGTCGGAGGTCAAGGGGAACCCGGGCGCCCGGGATGCTTTACGCCGCCAGCGGGAGCGTGACCACCACCCGGAGGCCGGGCGCGTTGTCCTCAAGCCGAACGGTGCCGTTGTGCAGGCGCGCAACGGCCGCGACGAGGCTCAGGCCGAGACCGGTGCCCGGCTGCGTGCGGCTCTTCTCCAGGCGCACGAAGCGGCGCAGCGCGCGATCGCGGTCCTTCTCCTCGATTCCGGGACCGCGGTCGGCAACGGAGATTTCGGCGTTGTCGCCGCGCGTCGAGACGTCGACGGAGACCGTGGTCTCCCTTGGGTGGCCCGCGCCGCCGGCCGCAACCACGACCCGGGCGGAATACTTGATCGCGTTGTCGACGAGGTTGGCCACGGCCTGGCCGATGAGCTGGCGATTGGCGCGAACCTCGATCCTGTCGCCGGTATCGATCGCGAGCCTGAGGCCTGCCTCTTCGGCCACCGGCTCGTAAAGCTCGGCCACGTCGTGCACGAGGCTGCCGAGGTCGAACGTCTCGGCGCTCTCCTCGACGACGCCGGCTTCCAGGCGCGCGATCAGCAGCAGCGCATTGAAGGTCTTGATCAGGTCATCGGCCTTCTCGATCGCCGCCTCGAGCCCCTCGCGATAGCCTTCGGCGCCGCGCGGATCGCGTAGCGCCGCCTCGGCACTGTTGCGCAGGCGGTTGAGGGGCGTCTTCAGGTCGTGGGCGATGTTGTCCGACACCTCGCGCAGCCCGCTCATGAGCTGCTCGATGCGATCCAGCATGCCGTTCAGGTTCGCGGACAGCTCGTCCAGCTCGTCGTTGCTTCCCGTCACCGGAACGCGGCGCGACAGGTCGCCGGCCATGATCGAGCGCGTCGTGGCGTTGATCGTCTCGACGCGGCGCAGCACGGAGCGGCCGATGGCGAGCCCGGCGATCAGCGCCGCCACCGCCAGCGCGCCGAAGCCCCACAGGAACGTGCGCTTGATGCGCTCCGCAAGCTCGGTCTGCGCCTCGACGTCGCGGCCGATGATCAGGCGTTGACCCGCGCCGACCGGAACCGGAATGCCGACGGCGAGGCGGCCGGTGCCGGGCGCATCGCCCGCGCGCGCGTAGCGAAACACGCCGCCCGTGGCACTACCGGCGATCTCCAACGGGAATGCCGGCAGGTTGCCGGCCCGCTTGGCTCCGGCGGCACTGGCGAGAAAATAAAGGCTGGTGCTCGTCGCGCGGCTGCGGGCCTCGATCTTCTCGGCGAACTCGTCCGGCGAACTGGCGTCGGCCTCACGGGCCAGCTCCGCGGCCTCCCGGCGCAGCTCCTCGACGACATGATCGGTCAGCAGCGTGTTGGTCTGCCAGAAGAGCGCGCCGACGATCAGGGTCGCGACAACGAGAAAGACGGTTGCGCTCACGGCCGCGAGGCGAAAGGCCTGCGTCTGCATGGGGCGCAGGGCGAGATCAGAGAGCGCCGTCACGGACCATGTATCCCGCGCCGCGGACCGTGTGCAGGAGCGGCCTGTCGAATCCCTTGTCGATCTTCGAGCGCAGGCGCGAGACGTGCACGTCGATGACGTTGGTCTGCGGGTCGAAGTGATAATCCCACACGTTCTCGAGCAGCATGGTGCGCGTCACCACCTGTCCGGCGTTCTTCATCAGGTATTCGAGCAGGCGGTACTCGCGCGGCTGGAGCTGGATCGGCTCGCCGGCGCGCGTGACGCGATGGGACAGGCGGTCGAGGACGAGATCGCCGACGGCGTAGCGCGTCTCCTGCTCCTCCGGGACGGCGCGGCGGGAGAGCGCCTCGATGCGGGCCAGGAGCTCGGTGTAGGCATAGGGCTTGGTCAGGTAGTCGTCGCCGCCCGCCCGCAGACCCTTCACGCGGTCGTCGACGTCGCCCAGCGCGGAGAGGATGAGCACAGGCGTGCGATCCCCTTCCGTGCGCAGCGTCTTGACGACGGAGAGGCCGTCGAGGCGCGGCAGCATGCGGTCGACGATCAGGATGTCGTAGGTGTTGGACTGGGCCATGGAGAGTCCCGTCTCGCCGTCGCCCGCGATGTCGGCGGAATGGCCGCTCTCCTTCAGCGATTTCTGGAGGAAGTGCGCCGTCTCACGGTCGTCTTCGATCACAAGGACGCGCATCGTCGGTCGCCTCCGTATTCCCCCTCCCTACAGGTGCGAGGGGAACTACGCTCAGATACATCGGGGCGGCCCGGCTCCTCAAGAGCCGCGCCGCCCCACTGATTAACGCCTTCTCTGCGGGATCAGCTCTTCTTGAGTTGCACCGCCACGTAGCGCGTCTGGTTCTGCGACTTGACCGAGAGCATCACCGCCTGGCGGCCAAGCTCCTTGGCCTTCTTCAAGCCCGCGGCGACGTCATGGGGGCCGGTGATCGTCTCGCCGCCGATCTGGAGGATGATGTCGCCGGCGCGGATGCCCTTCTCGGCGGCATCCGAGTCGCGATCGACCTCGGTCACGCCCACACCCTCGCCGCCGACCTTCGACGGTGCGAGCGTCAACCCGAGCTGCTCGAGCGCGGTCGAGGTCGGATCGACCGACGACTTGCCTTCCTCGAGCTTGGCGATCTCCTCGGTCGAGCCTGGGAACTTGCCGAGCTTGACCTTGACGCTCTCCTCCTTGTTGCCGCGCCAGACCTTGACGTCGACGGTGGTGTCGGGAGCGTAGTTGGCGATCTTGCGTGCAAGGTCGCGGCTGTCGGCGATCTTGTCGCCGTTCACCTGGACGATCGCGTCCTGGACCTTGAGACCCGAGGAGGAGGCCGGACCGTTCGGGGTAATCTCGCTCACGAGCGCACCCTTGGCATCGGTGAGACCGATGGCTGCGGCGGTGTCCTCATCGACGTTCTGGATCTTCACGCCGAGCCAGCCCCGGCTCACCGAGCCGCTCTGCTTGAGCTGGGCAATGACATCGGTCGCGGTGCGGGCCGGTACCGCGAACGCGATGCCGACGTTGCCGCCCGAGGGAGAGAAGATCGCGGTGTTCACACCGATGACCTCGCCCGCCAGGTTGAACGTCGGGCCACCGGAGTTGCCCTTGTTCACGGCTGCGTCGATCTGGATGAAGTCGTAGGGGCCGGAGCCGATGTCACGACCCTGCGCCGAGACGATACCGGCCGTCACCGTGCCGCCGAGGCCGAACGGATTGCCGACCGCCAGCGCCCAGTCACCGACGCGCACCGGCTTGTCGGAGAACTTCACGAACGGGAAGGTTTTCGACGACTTGATCTTCAGGAGGGCGACGTCGGTGCGCGCGTCCGTGCCGACCAGCTCCGCCTCCATCTTCTCCTGGTCGTCGAAGCTGACCTGAATCTTGGTCGCGCCTTCGACGACGTGGTTGTTGGTGACCACATAGCCGTCAGACGAGATGACGAAGCCCGAGCCCTGCGCCTGCGTGGGACGCTGCTGGGGCGCGTTGCGGAACTCCTTCGGCAGGTTCTTGAAGAAGTCGTAGAAGGGGCTGTCCTCGGGGATGTCGGGGAAGCCTTCGGGCAGACCCTTGGCGTTCTTGTCGCTCTTGCCCCCGGCCACGACCGAGATCGAAACCACGGACGGCTTCACCTTGTCGATGATGTCGGCGAACGACAGGGGCGCGCGGCCGAAGGGCGTCTCGACGCTCTGCGCGTCGGGGGCGAGTTGGGCAAACGCCGGCTTCAGGGCGATGCCGCCCGTGACGATGCCCGCCGCTGCCAGGGCGGCAATGGTTGCGTGTGCCATCCGGCGTCCTGGGACCTTGGCTGGCCCGGTCTTTGCTCCGGACGTCGTATCACCGGAAGTCGTCATTCAAGTCCTCCGCTCAAAAGCGATGAAATTCGCTGTCATCGGCAGAGGTAGTCCTTCCGGCCTTACGGCTGCCTTTCGGTCACGTTAAGAGTTGGTAATGCGTCGAATTTCTTTTGCGAACGGGTTCTTTGCCGCTGTTTCCGGACGCGCGCGACGGCTCGCTGCCGGCGTGCTGGTTGCCGGATTGGCTACAATTCTTCATAGCGCGGCTGCCATTTCCACGCCGCTCGGGCGGGCGCCGTCCGGTATCGAATTCGGACATCCGTCTACGTCGTACCTGCACAAGATCGCCGAAGTCGCGGCTCACGCGCTCGATCGGCCTCCTCTACGAGGGCCGATCGCATTCCGTCTGCACGGCCTTCTGCGTCGGCGACGACATGATCGCCACCGCGGGGCACTGCCTGTTCCGCACCGAAGGCGAGCGGCCGCTGCGACTCAAGGGGGTCGAGTTCCGGCTGCAGCCACGCGGCGAGCGCGCGGTCAGCTCACGCATTGCGGGCGCGGAGCATAACGGAGAAGCGCAGCATGTCGCTGCGGGCTCGCTCACGCTTCGCGTCCGTCCGCCCATCGATGCCGCGCAGGATTGGGCTTTGATCCGTTTGCGCGCGCCGATCTGCAAGGGCCGCGCGCTTCCCATCAGCCGGCAACCCGCCGAGGCGCTGATCAAGCTGTCGGCGGCGCAGCGCGTCTATCAGGTCAGCTATCACCGCGATTTCGGAAACTGGGAGCTCGCCTACGGTGCGCCGTGCGCCATCCGCCGCTCGTTCGAGGGCGCGGACTGGAAGGCGATCTCGAAAGACTTCGCCGACGCGGCGCACGTCGTGCTGCACACGTGCGATACGGGCGGCGCGTCGTCCGGCTCGCCGATGCTGATCGACGGCCCAGGCGGTCCGGAGGTGGTCGGCATCAACGTCGGTACGTACCTGCAGTCCAAGGTGCTGACGCAAAGAGGCGAGGTCGTGCACCGCTACCGGTCGGAGACGGTGGCCAACACCGCCGTCGGCGCGGGCGCGTTCCGGCCGACGCTCGATGTGCTCGCGCGTGCCGACATCCTCGCCAAGCGCGCCGACATTCTTGCCCTGCAGCGCCTGCTGGCGACGGAGGGGCACTACGCCGGAACGACCGACGGCATCTACGGGCCGCTGCTCAACGCCGCGGTGCGTGCGTTCGAGCGTTCGGAGGGGCGCAGCGAGACGGGACTGGCGACGGTTCCGCTGCTGAAGCGGCTGGCCGCGCGCGATGCGGAACGGCGCGGCGCGCCGAGCGCGGCCAAGCCTGCGGGCATCGAGACCGGCAGCGTTGGCTCGCACACGCTCAGCCGCGACAACGTCAAGCTGCCGCTCCGCGATAAGGCAAAGTTGCCGCCGCGGTAGCGGTTTCTGAATTCTCCTCAGACTTGTCTGGCCCCGACCTGCGTCGGGGTGACGGAGAGTCTGAGGCGGCCGGCCACGGAAAATTCGACGTCATCCCGGCGAAGGCCGGGATCCAGATACGCGAGGGCGTTTGACGACGCGCGCCTACTCCTTGGCATCCGATTTCAACAACGCATCGAGGGCGGCCTGCTCCTCAGCGGAAAGCCTTGCAGTTGAGGGCGTGGCTTCGGCCTTCCGCGGGGCGCCGAACGCATTCCACAGAATCCACACCGCACCGCCGAGCGCGAGCAGCGGCATCAGCCACAGGAGCAGGGTCTCGGCGGAGAACGGCGGCTTCAGCAGCACGAACTCGCCGTAACGGGCGACCACGAAGTCGCGCACCTGCTGATCCGTATCGCCGGCCTCGAGGCGCTCGCGCACCAGAATGCGCAGGTCGTGGGCGAGCGGCGCGTCGGAATCGTCGATGGACTGGTTCTGGCAGACGAGGCAGCGCAGCCCGCCGGAAATCTCTCGCGCGCGCTGCTCCAGCGCCTTGTCCGGCAGGATCTCCTGCGGTGTCACGGCGTGCGCGGGCGCACCAGCGGCGAACAGGCCCAGGACGATCCAAGCGAGATGCGATGCCGCGCGTCTCATCAGGTCCCTCATTCGGCCGGAACGCCTGCGGCACCGCGCAGTGCCCGGCGTGGGGCGCCGACGCGCAGCCGGCGATCGGAGAGCGAGATGGCACCGCCGAGGAACATCACCAGCGCGCCGATCCAGATGCAGCGCACGAGCGGGTGGAAGTAGAGGCGCACGGCGTAGCCGCCGTCGGGCTGCTGATCGCCGAGCACGGCGTAGAGATCGCCCGTCCAAGCTGCGTAGATGCCGGCTTCCGACGTAGGCTGCGGGGGTGCGTCGTAGATGCGCTTCGCGGGCTCGAGACGCGTCACGGGGCTGCCGCCGGAGGTCACGTCGAACACGCCGATCGATTCCGTGTAGTTCGGCCCCTTCGACGGCGCGGCGCCGCGGAAGGTGAGCGCATAGCCCGCGATCTCGGTCGTCTCGCCGGGCTTCATGAGCAGAATGGATCTTGGCGCCCGTCAGCGACTCGAGCGCCAGCGGATAGAGCGTGCCGACGATGCCGATCACCATCAGGCCGACGCCGAAGTGGGCGAGCATGGTGCCGATCGCGGCGCGTGGGAGGTTGACGAGCCGGCGCAGCGACTCCGCGAGCGGCGCCTGTCCAAGCTTGATGCGGAAGGCCGTCTCGGAGAGCGCGCCCGCCATCACCCAGGCGCCGACCGCGAAGCAGAACGGCGCCAGCCACGGGCCGCGGTGTGTGATGGCGAAGGACGCGACGAGCACCACGGCGGCGATGACGCCGGCCACGATCAACCGTTCCATGGCGGCGGCGAGATCGGCGCGCTTCCAGGCGAGCAGCGGCCCGAGCGGAATGGCCAGCAACAGCGGGATCATCAGCGGCACGAACGTCATGTTGAAGTACGGCGCGCCGACCGAGATCTTGGCGCCCGTCAGCGACTCGAGCGCCAGCGGATAGAGCGTGCCGACGA
>JAFKKW010000065.1 GCA_017304275.1 Hyphomicrobiales bacterium
GTACCATCAACACTGCTGTGATGCTGCTGATCTACCTCTACGCCTTGAGACGCATCTCACCCAGCACATGCAGTGGGTTCATTGCCCTGGAGCCGGTCTATGCCATTCTCTTCGCGGCCCTGTTCTTCCACGAGCCGGTGACACCGTGGATCGCCGTCAGCGTGGTTTTGATCCTCGGCGCGTCGTTCACGCTGCTGAAGCTCGAAAAGCAGGTTCCGTCCACCGTTGTGTGAGGCGTGCGCTCCTTCCCGCCCGCGCCCTCCGCCCCCCGGGAACGATGTCCGGGCGAGACGGCAAGGGTCGCTATTTGTTTGGCGGGAACGTTGCCTTGATCTCTCGCGAGATTTTTTCAGCCTCGACAAAGTCGCGCGCGCCACAGGCCGCGTCGAGGTTCAAGAGCTTGGAGTGAAACTTGACGTAGTCAGCCTCGGTTTGGATGTTGGCCGCCCTGGCCGTCTCGGCAGAAAGCGCGATGCACGCATCGACGTCCGCGGGCGGCTCGGCGCGCGCGGGAAGGGCCACCGCGGCCAGAAAAAGCAGGGTGAGGGGCGATATCTTGAGCACGGGAGCGATCCTCCGTTCCGCGCCGCCGCAACGGTCGACGCCGCAATACGATAGCTCAAGATAAAAAGCGCTGCATCTGAGGTTGAAATTCGGTGCGGCCCCCGACCCAAAAAGTTCGAGGACAAGGACTGTCTCGACCGATCAGCCGAACCTAAAGCTCGCCGCTCATGTAGGCCGGCAGCCAGCCTTCATGGATCTCCGCCAGCTCCGTAAGCTTCAACGGCTCCTCGCCCTTGAGCACGATCGCATCGCCGCCCGTGCGGCCGATGATACGCGCCGGCAGCGCCAGCAGGCGCGCCCGCTCAGCGACCTCCTCGGCGCGCGCCGGATCGACGGCGAGCACATAGCGGCCCTGGTCCTCGCCGAACCAGACCGAATGCTGGGGCAGCTTGCCCTCGTAGGCGAACAGCTCGACGCCGACCGGCGCCTCGCCCGTACCGAGCGACGCCATCGCCATCTCTGCGACGGCCACCAGCAGGCCGCCGTCAGAGATGTCGTGCACGGCCGACACCTTGTCCTCGCGGATCAGCGCGCGCACCAGGCGTCCCGCCTTGATCTCGTCCGCGAGATCGACCGGCGGCGGCGCGCCTTCGAGCTTGCCGCAGACGACCTGCTGATAGAGCGATTGCCCGAGCCAGCCCTGCTCGCGCCCGAGCACGACCAGCAGCTCGCCCTCGCGCTTCAGCCGGATGTCGGCAACGTGCGCGGCGTCGGGGATCAGGCCCACGGCGCCGATCGCGGGCGTCGGCGGGATGCCGACGCCGTTGGTCTCGTTGTAGAGCGAGACGTTGCCCGACACGACCGGATAGTCGAGCACGCGGCAGGCTTCGCCCATGCCTTTCACGGAGCCCACGAACTGTCCCATGATCTCGGGCCGCTCGGGATTGCCGAAGTTCATGTTGTCGGTGATGGCGATCGGGTCGGCGCCGACCGCCGTCAGGTTGCGCCACGTCTCGACCACGGCCTGCTTGGTGCCCATTTCGGGATCGGCCGCCACGTAGCGGGGCGTCACGTCGCAAGTGACCGCCAGCGCCTTCTTGGTGCCGTGAATACGCACGACGCCGGCGTCTCCGCCGGGCCGGCCGATGGTGTCGCCCATGACCATGTGGTCGTACTGCTCCCACACCCAGCGGCGCGACGAAAGCGCGTGCGAGCCCATCATCTGCTTCAGCGCGTCGAGGTTGCCGTTCGGTGCGTTGACCCACTGCGGCAGCACCGGCTGCGGCGGCACATGGCTGTACCAGGGCCGCTCGTAGACGGGCGCCGAGTTGGCGAGCACCGGCACCGGCAGGTCGGCTTCGATCTCTCCCTTGTGCGTGACCACCATGCGGCCGGTGTCGGTCGTGATGCCGATCACGGCGAA
>JAFKKW010000333.1 GCA_017304275.1 Hyphomicrobiales bacterium
CCTGCCGGCGCTCATGCGGCACGTGCGGCGCAAGCGACTCGAGATCGTCGGGACAACACAGCTCGCCGTCGGGCGGCGCGAGCGGCGCTACCTGGTGGCGGCCAGCCGTGTGGCGGCCGTCGACAACCGCCGGCAGTTCGGCACGACGGGGCTGAAGCCGATCGATGTCGTCCGCCGCCTCGACGGACTCGATTATGTCGTGTTGCGCTGGCCCGAGCTGATCGAAGACGGGCGCCACGAGGGCGACATCGATCTGCTCGTTGCGCGCGGGGACGCCGACAAGATCCGAGAGCGCTTCTCGGACTCGGTCGCGACCTATCCGCTCGACGTCTATTCCGACGACGGCAGCGGCGGCTACTATTTCAACCGCGCGCCCTACTACACGCCGCGCATGGCGCGGCGCATGCTGGATTCAGCGACGACGACACCCGCCGGGTTGCGCGTCGCCGATGCACGCTGGCGCTATCTGTCATTCGGGTATCATCTGCTCCTGCACATCAAGTCGCGGCGCGTGCCGCCCGGCACGAACGAGATCGGGCCCCAGACGTTCCGATCGCCGAAATACTTCGCCGAGCTCAAGCGCCTGGCAGTGGTTGCTGGCGAACCCGCGCCGGCGTCGTTCGACGATATCGAGGCGGCGCTCAAAAAGGCCGACGCCTGGCCGGCTATCGACCTCATGGGCTTCTACGCGGAGAAAAGCCCGTTCCTCAAACATCGCTATTTCGAGAACGCGGCGCTGCCGCCCGGGCTGATGACCGTGTTCGTCAGGGATTTCGGCCGCGGCACGGAGCCCGTGGCACGCATTCGCGACCTTCTGGCGTCGCGGTTCGATATCGTCTCGGAGGGGCCAGTCTCCGACGATGTCCGCGACGGCGTGCTGAAGAACGTGCGCGGCGGAAACTGGAGCGACCCGACCGCGCCGGGCGGCGAGGCGCGCCCTGTGTACTGGTTCATCTGCTGGGACAAGACGCCGAAACCACCGCTCCGGCGCACGCGCAAGAAGCGTCCGCGGATCGACAACGAGAACGTCAATCTCAAGTACGAGATCCGCGAGAACGTGGGCATCAAGACGCGCAAGCAGCAGCGCCTGATCCATACCAGCGACAACTCGACGGAAGCGCTGGAGCATATTCACGTGCTCGGCCGCGAGTTGGTCGTCAAGGCGCATCCGGCCGCGCAGGCGCTCGGTCTTGCCTAGGCATGATCCGCGGGCTCGTCGCCGCGCGCCGCCGTACCGACAAGATCCGCCAACCGGTCGAGGTGGTTTTCCTGCATCGGCCGCTCTCCGAGCGCGGCGTCGATAACGGCGGCCGCATCGGCGGTCGCCAGCGGCAGGACGGCGAGCCATCCCGCCGCGACCAGACCGGCCACCGCCTGGTCGTCCTTGTTGGGCGCAACCTTTTGCGGGGCGAGCGCGACGGCGGGGCGCCGCGATACGGCCGCTTCCGTCATCATCGACATGGAGTCGCTCGTGACCAATACGAGATCGCAGTCGAGCGCCTTGTCGATGGATCCGGGGCCGGCGGTCCGGAAATCGACAAGCGTCGCGGCGCCGTCGGACCGCTCGACGAAGGGGCGGACATGCGCATAGGCGGCATCCGGCGTGCGCGGCGAGGTGACGATCGTCACCCGGCATTGCCATTCGGACGCGAGCGCGCCGGCAAGGGCGGTTAGACGGGCCCAGTCGTCGTCCTCGAACGCCGCATAGGACGTCGGCCCGCCGATCAGGACGCAAACGCGCGCGCCGCGCATGTCGTCCCTGCTCCCCAACGGGCGCGGCAGCGGCAGGCGATCCGGATCGAACGGTGACGGTTTCGGCCCGAAGACAACCTTCGGCGGCGCGGCCACCGACGCATAGGGCGTGAGAACAAGGCGAAACGCGGCGAGCGGATAGCCGCGCGTCGATCCGCTGAAGACGTTCGGCACGCCCCAAATGCGCGCCAAGGCCACGTTGGCGCCGAGCGTCGCGCCGCCCGCGGACACGATCAGATCGGGGATGGCGAACTCATTGGGATCGATCCCGTGCACAAGCGACAGAAACCGCGCCGGAGCAAGCAGGCGGCCGAGCTTCGGTATGAGCGCCTTCGGCAGCAGCGGCAGGCGCGCGCGGATCTCGCGGCGGTCCATCTCGATCGGGCCGCGCCGCTGCAGGGCCGCCACGACGCCCTCGCTTTGGCGGTAGTGGCCCGGACGGCCATCGGAGAGCAGGAGCACGCGCCTAGGCTGCGTCCCCCGCCCAGAGTCTGGTCGCTCCACTTGCAGGACGATCCTCGCTTGCTCCCTTCCGTCGCGACATATTCGGGGTGCGCCGTCGGCTTGTCCATGGGGCGTGCCGTGCTCGACCCGTATTGCCGCGGGCCGCGGCAGCCCGGAATGGTAAATGCCGGACGCCGGCCATGCGGTTCGTCTCTGAGCGTGGCCGGGAATCCCTAGGCCGCGGGTGCCTTGATCGGCATACTCCCGCTGGCTTCGGTTCGGGGTCCATTCTTGCCGACAGGGTACCGCATGTCACTTGGTGCGCGCGCGTTCGTGTTCATCGTCTATGTGCTGCTCGGCGCGTCGTTCGTCGCCGTCCCGGCGCTACTGATCTGGGAGTTCGGCCCGGAACAGGCGCTCACCTTCGTCACATTCGATAGTCACCTCTTCCTTTTCTTTCCGACGCTCGGCCTCGTCGCGCTGGCCGCGTTCTACCTGCCGTCGTGCGCCTTCGTCGACATGTACTGGCGCTACATCCCGCTCGGACCGATCCGGTTTCTTGCCGGGCTCGTGGTGCTGGGCGGCGCCGCCTGGTACATCGCACAGGGACTCGCGTCCAATCCGCACCGGTCGGTGTGGGATCTGAAACCGGCGACGCTCGCGGCCGATGCGAGCGAGCCGGCTGGCTGCGAGGCGTCGGGACAGCCCTGCGACCGCATCAAGCTCATCGACGGCGTGACCAACCTGCGTACCGTCAGCAGAAACCGGCTCGGCGTACATGAGTTTTATCGCTCCTGCCGGGCGGAGCCGCTGATCGGTAGCGACGGCTCGGCAGAGATCAAGCGGTTCTGTTTCGCCTCGACGCCGCTGACCGACTCGCCGCCACTCAGCACGGATGCCGCGTGCTGCCAGGCGCAACAGCGCTACCAGTCGGCGATCGACACCCTTTATCTCGATCCGGTGGAGCAATCGGTCACCGGCCGCGTCCACAAGCTGCTGTTGCCGGGCAAGGTCTTTTTCCTATTCATCCTGCTTGCGATCAGCGTACTGCTGACGGTCCGTCACGCAGGTGTGAAGGCTCACTATCCCAACCAGATCGCACGCATCGAAATCGGCGTGCTGGTGGGCGCGGCAGCGATGATCTTCTTCCCGTTGATGAGCCAAGCCTATGTGCAGTCGGCGGATGCGCTGTTCGGCGTGCAGCAGAAAGGCGGCTTCCGCGCCATCGTGCCGCTGATGAGCTTCCTGTTCGGCGCGTGGGCGATGCTGCTGTTGTTGTTCTCCTTCCGACAGCACGACCACGATCTCGAGCTCGCGGCCAAACTCGCGGGCGTGGCGGCAAGCACCATCGCCGTGCTCAAATACGATATCCTGGTGTCCATCATCGTGCGCTACCTGGGCTCGGGCGCCGACGAGCTTTCGGTGCTGCTGGTCTTCGGGCTGGCACTGCTGGCTGTTGTCGTCCTGCTGTCGCCGCTGGCGCGGCGCGGGATCCCGGGATCGAACAAGCAAACGCCTTAACCGGCAACACGGGTTGCGTGTGCCGGCCCAGAGTCGATCCTCGGTCAGTCTCAGCTAGTGGCGACCGTCGCTAGTGGCGAACGTCCACTTCCGCCTCGACCTCGTCGATGTGGGACTTGATCACGGACGTGGTCTCGTCGGCGAGCTTCTGGTTCAGCCGCGCGAAATATTGAAACTCGGCCTGATACTGCTGCTGGGCGCGCTGGAAGAAGTCCGAGTAGGCTGCGAACAGATCCTGCACGGTCTTGCATTCCATGAAGCGCTGCGAGGCGGCCATGTCCTCGTTGAAGCGCCGGTTGACGAAGCCCAGCCACTCGTTATTCGCCCGAGAGACCTGCTCCAGGAACCGGCCGTTCAGCTCCGTCATCGCCGCCAGCATCGGGCGGTTGATGCTCATCCAAGCCTCGAACGACGCGAGACCCGGGAGTTTGTCCGCGCGCTGGTCGGCCAGCGATCGTGACGCATTTGCATTCATCGTACGCTCCTCCACCAGTAATCCGACGTACGGGCCAACCCATTTCGAAGACTTTCCTGGTCGGCACGTACTGCAATCCCCAACGTCTTTGGTTGGTTGCATTCGTGATGCGCGGACCAGGGTTGTCGGTGTTTATGAGCTGCTGGTCCGCAAGCGGCGCAACGCGCACTTCAAAATGGCGCCGCTCTGCATTCCGTCGTCGGCGACATCCACTGTCGCGCCGGCTCATGAATGGCGCTTTCAGTCTTTCAACGTTATCCACACAATCCGGGCGCATTTGCGACATCGGGCTGCCCTAGGTCAGAGACGGCAACGATCCTTCGATTTCCACTGTCGCCAGAACGCTCTCGAGATTCGACCTTTAAATTCAAGATGATCCCCGTCAACGTGCAGAGGATCCGGCGGGCGCGATGCGACCGTCAGACCAACGCTCACCGAGAAGCCGGAACGCGACCATGCCGCCCCAAACAGCCCTCCGCTCCGTCGCTTCTTTCGCGGATCTCTGGATCGGACGGCGCGCGCATCCCGATCCGCAAGCGCTCGCGGCGACGAGCGGGCTCGCACCGGCGGTCGTCGTGACGGGGGCTTCGCGCGGGATCGGCCGGGCGCTCGCGATGCGGTTCGCGCGCGCGGACCGTGACGTGGTACTGATCGCGCGCGACGAGGAGGCGCTCGCGACTGCGGCTGCAGACATCGCACGCAGCACCGCCGTCCGGGCAGTTCCGCTTGCCCTCGATGTAACGCTGGCGGACACGCCGGAGCGGCTCGATGCGGCGCTTCGCGCGGCCGGGCTCTATGCCGACGTGCTCGTCAACAACGCCGGGATCGGTCTTGCGGGCGCGTTCGCGACGCAATCGGCGCAGGACCTCGATCGCCTGATTGCGCTCAATATCACGGCCGCGACACGCCTCATGCATCACGCACTACCGCAGATGCTGGCGCGCGGGCGGGGCGGCATTCTGAACATCGCCTCGCTCGGCGCACTGGTGCCGGGGCCGCATCAGGCCGCCTATTACGCCAGCAAAGCCTATCTCCTGTCGCTGACGGAGGCCGTGGCGCACGAAGCGCGCGGCCGCGGCGTGCGCATCGCCGCTGTGGCGCCGGGGCCGGTCGACACGAAATTTCATCGTACCATGCAGGCAGAGAGCGCTCTCTACCGCACGCTCGTCCCGGCGTTGCGCGCGGAGACCGTGGCGCGCAGTGCCTATCGCGGTTACCAGCTCGGGCGCACGGTGATCGTCCCGGGTGTGCTGGCGTCGCTGGCTGCTCTTGCTGTGAAGCTCGTGCCGCATCCCGTCACGGTTCCGATCGTCGGCGCGCTCCTCGCCGTACGGGGGGCCGAACGCGACCGGTCGTGACACCTGCGACCGAATGTATCGAGGACGCAGTTCGTTACCGTGACGCTGTTCGTTTGCAGAGTTGAAACGATTTCACTGTTTAATTCGTCTCACGCGCCAGGGATTAGGTCCCGCGTACCTTGGTGTCGAGCGGCGGCCTGACGAGAGCATGGCTCTCGATAGGCTGCCGCCAATGTTTTCGAGCGTCCGCGCAAATCACCCGCCACGCGATGGGTTGCAAAGCCCTTAACAGATCGTAAGCGCGACGCCTCAGGCCGCACCCTTCTTCTGCGCGACCTGCTGTGCCAGCGCCTCGACCAGCTTGGTATCGATCTTGGGCGGCGCTCGGTCCACGGGACGGTCCGGGCGGTCGGAGATGGTATCCTCAAGGCTCACGGGATCGCTTGCCGGAAACGTTGCTTCCAGCGCCTTGTCGAGCTCCTGCTCGAGCTCCGCTTTCTTTTTCTTGATGGTCGCCGTCATTGCTGATCCTCCCGCACTGAGACGTGAATAAACGTCTTTGTCCCGCGATCGGTTCCTCCTTGATATCGCGCAAAGAAATGCCCACCCGCGTGCGGATGGGCTTTTTTTCCTGCCTTCGTACGGCTTGGCTAGATGCGGCGGCGCAACGCGCGATATCCGGGCTCGACGTATTCCGACAGGCGATCCAGCAACGCCGGATCGCGGCGGCTGGATGACAGTCTCCAGAGCGCACCCAAGGCGCAGGCGGCAACGACAACCGCGCCGATGGCCACATACGGCTGGTCCTGCACGAACCGCTTGGTAGCGGAAAATGCGTCCTCCGCCTTCTCGCCGGCGGCGCGCATGGCTTTGGCACCTTCCTCGGCGACGGTGTCCGCCATATCACCGGCCTTCTGTTTCAGTTGGTGCAGCGTATCCTCGTTTTCGCGTGCGCGGGCATCGGCGGCGTTCTGATAGGACTGGTACGACTGGGCCATGGATGGCTCCTTGTGGCTGGAAAGACGCGTTGGGGTGCCCCCTTCAAATGCCGAAGACGCCCATTCGTTCCGACCCTGTGGTTCGCCGGCACTAGAGCGAGCGGGTGGGGCTGGCGATGATCGGGCTCTTGATTCGAACGGGGGTTCTCATGCGCAAGCAGGCCTTTTGCTACTTTGTGCTCGGCGCAAGCCTGAGCATGCTTCTGCACAACCTGGCGCTGCGCCGCGCTCTTGCGCCTCCGCGCCCCGCCCGGCGGTCACAAGCCGCCGAGGTGATCGACCTGGCAGCGTGGCGCCATTCGCGCTCGAACGCGCAGTAGGCCGCCGCAGGAGGGACGCCCAGCGCCGAGGCCGGGCGTCGCATTCCGTCCTGCGTCAATCGCAGACCCACCACCACCGGTGGTGACGGTAGACGCGGTAGCAGTCGTCATCGTCATAATACGACGCGTAATAGGGGTCGTAGATTCCGACGCCGATGCCCGGGCCGTACCATCCGTGATGGTGTCTCCCATGGCCATAATGGCCGTGTCCCAAATGGCCGTGGCCGATGTGGCCGATGTGGGCTGCATGGCCAAAGTGGCCACCCATATGCGCGCCGCCTATGTGGCCACCTCCGGCATTGAACGATCTCGCCTCTGCGGCGCCTGTCAACGTGGCTGCGCATAGCACCGTCGTCAGCGCCAGCGCGGCGCTTTTGACTGTCATCATGGGATTGTTCCTTTCCAAATCAATCGGGAGCGCCCGGCGCTCACCACGGCAGGCTCGTATGCGCTGCCTTGGCTTTACTACGATCGGGACGGGCAACCAGTTGCTTTACTTTTTCGACAAGTTCGAGCGCACGGGCGGCCGGCGCCAGGCCGTTGCCACAAGGCGGCAAGGGCCCGCAAATTCCGCTGGACTCCCGCTTCCGGGGCGTGTCACGGGTCGCTTGAACGACGGAGGCCGCAGGAGCGCGGCGCATTGGTGCCCCATGACATTCGACGAGAAAATTATCCTGACCTGCATCGGCCTCGGCATCGGCCTTCTGTTCTTCGTTCTCTCCTATCTCAACGAGCGCCGGGCGTTGGAGGAGGTGTGCTCGTTCCTGCACCGGCAGGTTCTCGTGCTTCCCGAAGGTGCGAGGAGCCTCGAGGCACCGTACGGCCTCGAAGAGGCGTATCAGCGTTGCAAGATCTCGAAAGCGATCCCGGTGAATTGATCGGTGCAAGTCCGGAGTGGTGCCGGCGACGCTGATCGATGCGCCGTCGCTCGATCTTCAATCTGAGGCAGGCGAGCGTCCCCGTCGCGGGCGCGCCTTTTTGACTAGCAACATCGCGCTGCATCCCACGCGGTGTGCATCCGTCAACCGTGTATTCCCGGCATCGCAACGACTGCGAATTAACCTAGCGTGCCGACAGCAGAGGACGCGGCACGGTCGCCCGGCCAGGTGGATAAGGGTTCCGCAAACCCTGCCAGCGGTGATCAGCAGTCGGACTTGCTCGAAACGCAATCACGTCATAGCGTCCGTCCATTGGCGGCCGATGCGTGAGCCCTTGGGAGCCTCGATGGAAAACTCGCAGCCACTGCACTCGGAAGCCTTTATCGATCCGGAAACGATCGGAGGACTTTGCGAGGAAGTGTCCTTTGCGCCAGGTGACGTTCTTCGCCGCAAGGGCCTGCATTACAACAGCATGTACCTCTTGACCGAGGGCGAGGTCGAAATCGCACTCGAGAAAAAGGGAAAGGATCCCACGCTCCTCACTCGCCATCGCGGCTCGCCAATCGGTGAGATCAGCTATCTCACCGGCCGCCCCGCCACCGCACACGTCAAAGCTCGCATGCCGACTAAGGCGCTGGTCATCGACGACGTCGTGTGGGCCAGGCTCGAAAGGGATCATCCGGCGATTGCGGCCGACCTCTACCGACAACTCGCAGAAGTCGCGGACGGGCGGCAGAGCTTCAATCTGCTGTTTCATGCTGATGCCTCCGGAGCGCCGCCCGAGGCAAGCGTTGAGGTTCGCCTCTGCCGCAACGCGGAGATGTTGCAGGAAGCGCAACGTATTCGTTACGAAGTCTACTGCGAGGAACTGGGCCGCACCTCGCCCTTCGCCGATCCGGAAAAACGAATCATTACCGACGATCTCGATGCTTTCGCCCACGTACTCATTGCCTTGCAGGGCGAAGAGCCCGTCGGCACGATGCGACTGAACAGAGCCAACGAGGGGTCGCTCGGCTCGCTCGAAGAGCTCTACGGAATGCAGAAATCATCGCATCATCCCGCTGCCACATCCGTTTGCACGAAGTTCATCGTCAGAAAGGCGCACCGCTACAGCCAGGCCTCGTTCAAACTGATGGCGACGTCCGTGGACTTCGGCATCCGAACGGAGGTGAAAGACTGCTTCATCGACTGCATCCCCCAACTGTTGCCTTTCTATATGTCGATGGGATTCCGGCAGAGCGCGCCGGCATTCCTGCATCGCGAGAACGGCAGGTCGATCCCGCTCATGCTTGATCTCGAGCGCTACGCACCGCGCATAAACCGTCTCACCAACTTCGTAATTCGGTAGCTGATGCTTGCGTCGTAGGCGGTGGCGTATAATCGCTTCAGTGCAACATGCCGCGAATGGCAGCCCGGCTAACAGCGCTGGCCCGTTCGTAGACGGCCCGTCGCCACCGAACGTCGTTGGGCGAGAAGACCTCGACGAGCCGGTCGCGATACATTTCGATGGCGGCGTCTTTGGAATGGTGGGCCCAGTTCTCGTCGATCATCGCATCGAGAACCTTCAGCATGGGATAGGTCCCGAATTCAAGCGCAACGGCCAGAAGATGATCGCTACCATTGACCGTATAGCTCAGGAGATCGCCTGATAAACCGGCCGACACCGAATTGGCATTCGGATCGGCAACGATGTCGCTTCCGAAACAATCCGCAAGCAGCGTCGAACGCGCGCCGCTGATCCCCGAGCCGAATGTGGATCCCCATTGACTGATGAGCTGTCCGCTCCCGCGGGGTCCAAGGCCCGTGTGATAATCCACGATCACGACTTTATGCTTTCCGCTTAGGCTCGCGACGATCCGGTCCCACGTATTGCGAGACCAGGACGGCGCGGTGCCGCCATAGAACAAGCCCGTCGGGTGGTTGTACTGACCCTTGGTCACGGCTTCCTGCAACGCCCGTACGCCCCTCTTGGCCACGAACGAGCCAAATGCAATCCCTCGACGCACGCGGGCCAATCCGCCGGGTTGCATGGTGAGCAGATCGTGGAGCTCATCATAAGCTGCATTGGTTCGATTGGTGGGGAAAGTCTGGAAGTTGCGATTGAGGTCGATACTATCCTCATTGACCCGGCGCCTGAACCCGATGCCGAACGGGTTGAGAGCGTGAACGAGACATATCGCTACATCCGAGCCAGGCGGTGGGCGCAGGCCAGATTGCATCTGTGCAACCTGCAATCCCGATCCAGCCAGTCCTTCAACGCCGTGTGTCCCCGACACCAGGACAAGGACGTTCGTGGCGTGAGGGCTGCCGAGCAAGGCGACGTCCGTTGCTAGTTCATCTCCCGATGGGCCGCGCAGGGGGTGCACGTAGGACTCAACCGTGCCCCCTGCAGCCTCAACCGCTTCGAAAAAATTTCTGCGTGCCGTCGCGTAGTCGGACGGAAACCATCGATCGCAGTTAAATTCTGCCGGTGCCATGCCTGTCTCACCTCGCGAGACTCTGCCCTGTAACTCAATGACTTGTTGCGCTACTCAAGTATAGGCGCCGTGGGCGCGCAAACGACGTGCCGGCGCATGGTGAACAGGGACACCTATTCGAGTCCTATGACGCGTTGATTGCCTATGTACAGGTCACGCGCCAGCCGAAGGCATAACGACGGAGACAGCCGGTCCATCCACCAGAACAGTTTTCCGCCGAACGGCCAGACAATGACGGGTCTGTTTCTCGCCACATCATTCAATGCGCGCTCGGCGAAGGCATCTACCGGCATGGGGCGCATCCGCGTCCACATCTGACGCATCTTCTCAGGCTCGACCTCATCGAGAACTTTGCCGAACTTGCCGCCGCCCGCGAGCAGGGGCGTCTCGACGACGCCTGGACATAGCGCGCTGACGCGCACGCCATGGCGCGCCGCCTCGACGCGAAGAGATTTGCAAAGCCCGACAATGGCGTGCTTGGTCGCGGCGTAGGCCGTGCAGCCAGGATCGGGCGTGAGACCGGCCACCGAGGCGGTGTTGATGATGTGGCCGGATTTCTGCTTGATCATGAGGCCATAGGCAGCCTTCGTGCCGTGGATCGTGCCGCGAAGATTGACGTCGATGAGGCGGTTCCAGTCCTCAAGTGAGAAGGCGTGCGCATCGCCCATCATCCAGATGCCGGCGTTGTTGAAGGCATAGTCTAGACGCCCCGTCCGCTCGGCGACGCGCTTGTAGAGATCTTCGGTGGCTGCATAGTCGGTGATGTCGAGCGCCTCGGACCGGGCATCTCCACCCGACGCCCTGATCGCGGCGGCCACCTCCTCCGCCAACTCGGCTTGCAGATCGACGATCGTCACGAGGGCGCCGAGAGCCGCCAGCCGCTCGCAGAGCGCGCGCCCGATGCCCGAAGCCCCTCCCGTAACCAGCGCGTTGGCGCCGCTGAAGGCCTTGCTCGCTGACGTCATCGCCTCTTCCTCCGCACGCGCCGGCGTGCTCAGAACATGTCACCCAAGGAACAACAAGCCATTGAATTATTATTACTGTTGTTGCACGCGGAACAGTGACGATCCGACTGCGCACATATTATCGCCCTCAGAGATCGCTGGGAGGCGCCGACCATGACTGCTGAAGTTTCCATCCTGAGTCCGAACGTCGGCGCAACCGTGCCGGATGCCAAGACTACCACCTATCGCATCGCTGGCGGCAAGGTCGGCGTGCTCCTCCTGCATGGTCTTTGCGGCACGCCCGCCGAGATGCGGTTCGTGGCCATGGGGCTCGGGCGCGCAGGCTACACGGTGCACTGCCCGCTGCTCGCCGGACACGGCGGCAGCCGCCAGGACATCGTCAAGACCAGGTGGCAGGACTGGTACAAAAGCGCCGAGGCGGCGCTCGACGAGATTCGCGAGAGCTGTGACACGGTGATCGTCGCCGGTCTCTGCGTCGGTTCCATTTTGGGCATGCAGCTTGCCGCCAAGCAACCAAACAAAGTCCAGGCCGTGGCGCTCTACTCGCCTACGCTTTGGATCAATGGCTGGGCCATCAAGCCTTACATGCGGTTGTTGTCGCTGGTCCCGTTCCGCTGGCTGGCGAAGCTCATCCATTTCAAGGACACCGCCTCGCTCGGCATCAAGTGCCCCCGCGTGCGCGACTTCGTCCGCGCCGCGCTGACGGCGTCGGATGGCTCCGAGATGGGCACCTCGGGCACGCCGGCGACCATGGTTCTCGAGCACCGCTTATTGGTAAAGGCCGCGAGGAAGATCGTGAAGAGCGTCACGCAGCCGACGCTGATCATGCATTCGCGTGAGGACGATCACGCCGATCTCAATAACGCCACGTTCCTGCAGCGCGAGATGACCGGCACGGTGGACTTGATCGTTCTCGAGGACAGCTATCACATGATCACGCTGGACAAGGAGCGCCATGTGGTCGTTGATCGTACCAAAGCCTTCATCGAGCGCACGATCCGAAGCGTACGGGTCGCGGCCGATCCCAGGCTCCCCCAGGTTGCCTAGCTTGGTTACCGCGTTTTTCCAGCAGGCTTATGGGGTCAGCGGTTGGCTTTGGCTGCGGACCCGATAGTGTAGAGCCACCGATCTCTTTGTCCTCGTGTCGACCAAACGTTCGGATCATCTGATGAACGCGAGCGCTCGTGACGCCGTGAGCTGCTACTGGCTGGCCGGCCGCGAGCTGCGGCAACCCGCGCCGCTGCTTGCGTCCGACACGAGATGCGATGTGGCGATCATCGGCGGTGGCTACACGGGACTATCGGCGGCCTACCACCTCAAGACCGCCGATC
>JAFKKW010000334.1 GCA_017304275.1 Hyphomicrobiales bacterium
GCACCCCAATCAGAAAACAATCGACACCACGTAACCGGGGCGTAATTTTTATTCCATGCGGACGAAAATTTTCACAACCAGCGCGAAGCCCCGTCGCCGTTGGATCGCGTCAGCGACCGCAAAAAACTTTTCGTCCAGCCTCTTCATCGGCCGCTCGCTATTCTGACCGCGGTTTCATTCACTTGCGCGCAAGACGTCGAAACCCGGCGGGTCTTTGTCTCAGTCGCGGCATTTCCTGTCAGGGCTTTTGTTGTAGCGACGGCCTTATGACTGCCAATTTTCGCGCATTGATATTCAGTTCACGGCGGTGGTCGGGCGCCGTTTTCGCGGGAGTTATGAAAGTCGGCGTCACCCTATGGCTCATGGGGGGACAAGGATGATGCGTGCCTGAAAGCCTATGGGGGTGAGCGGGTAATGCGTAACGCGATAGAACGACTGTCGGTCAATTCGATCCTTCTTTGCGCTTTCGCAAGCGCCATGCTGATCACGGCATTTATGAACCAGAACGCCATCGCCGGCACCGCCGGCGCATGGAGCACGACGGTTCAGCCGTCCAAGGTGGGAGCCTACGACGGCGACAATGAAAACCCGGCCGAAAAGGCCGAAAAGACCGATGCGGAGAAACCCGCCGGGCACGACGCCTACGATGAATCCCTTTATCCCACCGCCGCCCAATGCGGCGAGTGCCACAAGCAGATTTACGAGGAATGGTCCTCGTCGAACCATGCTTACGCGGCGATTTCGCCGATGTTCCATAAATTCGAGCAGAAGTTTCAGGAGCTGACGCAGGGCACGGTCGGCACCTTCTGCGTACGCTGCCACCAGCAGGTCGGCACGCAACTCGGCGAAACACGCGAAACGCCGCTCTGGGCGCGCAGCCAGATCTCACGCGAGGGCATAAGCTGCATCACCTGCCATCGCGTCAAGGAGCAGTACGGCAAGGTCAACGGCGAACGCCGCGTCGAGCCGGGCAAGATCTACGAGCCGGTCTACGGAAGCGGCGAGAAGAGCGTGATCAAGGACGTCCTCGCCAACAAGGAAACCTATTCGGTCAAGACCGGCACCGACGGGCGCGGCAACGACATCCACGCAGGCATGATCACCAACGACCAGATCACCAAGTCGGAGTTCTGCGTCAGTTGCCACCAGGTGGCCGTCAACCTCGGCATCAAGCTGGAGATCGTCTGGGATCAGTATCGCGACAGCCCCGCGCGCAAGGCCGGCGTCACCTGCCAGGATTGCCATATGGGTAAGGTCGCCGGAAAGCCCGAGGGCTACGACACCGCGCCGTCGGCAATCGTCGGCGGCAAGGAGGTCAACCCGGGACGCAAGCACGCCAATCACCGTTTCATCGGCCCGGGCTATTCGATCGCCCACCCCGGCGTCTTCCCTCACAACCCCAAGGCCCAGGTTTACGGCATCAAAGACGGGCTGGAGTTCGACTGGCGCGCCGGCTGGGGCACGGAAGCCTTCGAGGACAAGGTCGCCAACGGAAAGCTCAAGGTCGCCTTTCCCCAGCGGTGGGCCGACGCGCTCGATCGGGAGGAAGCCCGCCAGATCATCGACGAGAACCTGAAGAAGCTCGACCAGCGCGATACGATCCGAAAGCAGGTGATGGAGAACAGCAGCCAGATCGACGGTCCCCACATCGAGGGAACGCCGAAGGTCGGCACGGATCTGGCGTTCTCCTACAAGATCAAGAACATCAACACGGGACACAACCTGCCGTCCGGCTCGCTCGGCGCGCAACCGCAGCTCTGGGTGAACGTCGCCCTCGTCGATCCCGACGGCCAGAACGTCTGGGAGTCGGGCTACGTCGACAGCAACGGCGACATCGCCGACCTGCATAGCCTCGACGTCGCCGCAGGCCGCATCAAGACGGACCAGCAGCTCGTGCACTTCCAGACCAAGTTCCTGACCACCAACGTCAAGGGCACGGAGCGCGAGATGTACCTGCCCGTCAACTTCGACATCGATCCCCTGCCGCACCTGCGCCCGCCCGGCGTTCCGACAACCGTGCTCAACCACCCGCCGCTGGTGCGCATGGAGAACCGCTCGCTCCCACCCTTGGGCTCGAAGACGGCCAGCTACAGTGTGCCGGGCAATCTCATCAAGAAGCCCGGCAAGTATCGCCTTGCCTTCCGCATGCGCAGCCGTGCCGAGCCGATCTATTTCATGCGTTTCGTGGGCTCCACGAAGGACATGGAGCGGAGCATGAACGAGCGGATCATGAACTTCCATTCCTTCGCGGTGGACGTCGACGTGAAGGGCTAGCGCCCCGAAGCCGACCGAGCCTTCCCCCTCAGGCCAAAGCCACGGCGTGGAGTTCCATATGCGTTGTAATGCGTACCGTGCCCCGACAATGACCGCCGCGATTGCGCTGGCAGCCGTCGGTTGCCTCGCGATATCCGGCGCCGCTGCAGAGCCCGCGGCAAACGAAAGCAGTGACGCCGCCGTTGACGGCGGATGGGTAACGCAAGTGTCGCGCGCCGCTGCCCGTCTCGATGCCGCCAAAGATCTGCCGCCTCCCCAGTACGTCGGCGCGCCGTCCGAAGAGAAGCCATCCGGAAAAAAAGCAACCGGAGAGAAGCAAGCACGCGCGAGCAACGCCGGCGGAGAAAACGATCTCTTCCAATCCGATCCGCAGTACGACGCGGACTACGATCCCCAGGGAGAGGTCGACGTCTACGGCGCCAAATCCGCGGTCGAGCCGCCGCGTCCGCTGCTCGAGATCGGCCGCCAGCAGTACACCTCCGGCATCTACGACGAGAGCAGCACCTTCCTCGGCGAGAAGAACCCGCTGCTGCCCGGCCTCGCCATCTACGGCGACTGGCGGACGGCCGTCGCCTACAACAACAACAATGGCAAGGACATCGCCCAGATCGCCACCCGGCTGAACCTCGACGTCGACTTCAAGATCACCGGCACGGAACGGCTGCATGCCTTCTTCACGCCGCTGCAGAACGGCGCCACCGAGTTCACGCGCTACGAGTTCGGCGGCGGCGACGCCAACAACAGGTTCAACGACGAGTTCGACCTCAACCCGCAGACGCTCTTTTTCGAAGGCGACCTCGGCTCGATCTATTCCGGATTCTCGGGCAACGAATCGAGCTTCGACCTGCCCTTCACCGTCGGTCTCTTCCCGCTGTTCCTGCAGAACGGCATCTGGGCCAACGACGCCATCCTCGGCGGCGCGGTGAGCATCCCCGCCAAGAACTCCGCGGCGCTCGGCCTCGCCAACTTCGACGTCACCTTCTTCGCCGCCTTCGACGATGTCGACAACGCCGGCATCATCGGACCGGGCAACGACAGCAATGCCAACCTGTTCGGCGTGACGGCCTTCGTCGACGCCTTCAACGGCTACCTCGAGGGCGGCTACGCTGTGATCGACGGCCGCGATCAGAACGAGGGCCTCCTCACCCACTTCGTCACCGGCGCCTACACCCGCCGGTATTACAACACCGTCTCGAACTCGACCCGCGTCTTCGCCAACTTCGGCGACAATCCACAAGGCGACAGCGACGGCCTGGCGATCATCTCGGAGAACAGCCTCATCTCGGGCCTGCCGAGCACGCTGCTGCCTTACGCCAACTTCTTCGTCGGCTTCGGCAATCCCCAACCGCTGGTCGATGGCAACGGCGCCGGCATCCTGAAGAACGTCGGCATCAACTTCGAGACCGACGCGCTGACCGGTTTTCCGAAGCTCGACGATACTGCCTCCGACGCCTTCGGCGGCGCGCTCGGCCTGCAATATCTCTTCAACCTCGACCAGCAGCTCGTCTTCGAGGTGGCCATGGTCGAGCCGTTCGACAAAGACGGCATCGGCGCACAGGACACGCAGTACGGCTTCGGCATCCGCTATCAGGTCCCGATCGACCGCGCCTGGCTGTTCCGCGCCGATGCGACCTATCAGATCCTCGAAGGCGAGGACGAGAACAACTTCGGCATCCGCACCGAGCTGCGCCGGAAGTTCTGATGAAGCGATGACGACGGCCGCGACCGCGGAGGAGAACGATGCGAGATACGCTCATGATAAACCGGATCTTCCTGATCGTTGGCCTGCTGGCCGCCGGTCTACTTGGCGCCGTGCCGACGGCCGACGCCGCCAAGAAAAAGTCTGCTCTGAAGAAGGCGCACAGCAGCAGAAGCTATGTGCTCGAGAGCCCACGCCGCGCCCAGGCACCTGTCGTCCCCCAGCCTCGGGGCCCGGCCTACATCTACTACGACTATCCCTACGACTACGCCCGCGGCCACTATCCGACGCACATCGTTCGCTACGTCTATTATCCGCGCCTGTACGCAAGTCGCCGCGGCTGCCCCCGCCAGAAAGGAGCCCGCAAATGTCGATGACACTCCTCGGTTGGCTTCTGATCGCCTCGTCGATCGCGCTCTCGGCGCGGCTCGCCGTATCCCTGCAATCGCGGGGCACCCGAAGCGAGCCGTTTGACCTTGATGCCTGGCTGCGATCGTCGGGCGCGAAGGTCAATCAAGCTCTGCGGGGGGCTGCCGGAACGCTGATGGCAACGGCGGCGGTCTTTGCCCTCGTGGCCGGTATCGGCACCGCGATCTCCTATCGCAGCGATCCTTCCGCGACGCGGGAGAGCGAACAGACGGACGACGCCATCCTTTCGCAGCTCGGCGACTATGCGCGGTCTCTCGGACCCGACGAGACGCCGGCCAAGGCTGCAAGCGGCGAGCTGCTGCCCGACGTCAACACCATGATCGAGCAGTTGGCAGCACGCCTCGTCGCCGCACCGGACGACGCCAAAGGCTGGCGGATGCTCGGCTGGTCCTACTTCAACACCGGTCGCTATGACGAGGCGTCGACCGCCTACGCAAAGGCCGTCGAGCTCGATCCCGGGTCCGCCGAGATCAAGCGCGCCTACGACGAGGCCCGATCGAAGGCGTCCGAAGCCGCCAATCCGCAAGCGGCCACGCGTCAAGACACGACGGCAGCCGGCGAATGAAGCGCTGCCTGACCGCCAAAAAGAGTTGCAGGAGGCCCACATGACGTTTGAGCGCTTGCTCCAGCAGCGGCTCGAAGCCATCCACCGCGAAGGACGCTACCGCGTCTTCGCCGATTTGAAGCGCCGCCGCGGCCGCTTTCCCGTGGCCGATCATTTCGCCGCGCGCGGCCCGCGCGAGGTGACGGTGTGGTGCTCCAACGACTACCTCGGCATGGGCCAGCACCCGGCCGTCCTCGCGGCCATGCACGAGGCGATCGACTCCGTCGGCGCCGGCTCCGGCGGCACACGCAACATCTCCGGCACCACCCACTACCACGTGGAGCTCGAACGCGAGCTTGCCGATCTCCACGGCAAGGAAGCCGCGCTTCTGTTCACATCGGCCTACGTCGCCAACGACGCGACGCTTTCGACCCTCCTGAAGCTCGTTCCCGGAACGGTCGTCTTTTCCGACGAGAAGAACCACGCCTCCATTATCGCCGGCATCCGCCACGGCGAGTCCGAGAAGCATATCTTTCGCCACAACGACCCCTCCGATCTCGAGGCGAAGCTCAAAAAATATCCCAAGGGCACGCCCAAGATCATCGCCTTCGAGAGCGTCTACTCCATGGACGGCCACATCGCGCCGATCGCATCCTTTTGCGATCTCGCCGACAAATACGGCGCGCTGACCTACCTGGACGAGGTGCACGCGGTCGGCCTCTACGGCCGTCGCGGCGGCGGCATCGCCGAACGCGACGGCGTCATGGACCGCATCGACGTCATTAACGGAACGCTTGCCAAAGGGTTCCGCGTGATGGGCGGCTACATCGCTGGCCGCCGCGATCTTTGCGACGCCATCCGCTCGTTCGCGCCTGGTTTCATCTTCACCACCTCGCTCGCGCCGGCGATCGCCGCCGGGGCGCTGGCCTCCGTCCGCCATCTGAAGACGAGCGCCAACGAGCGGGATCACCACGCCGAGCGGGTTCGGACCCTCAAGCGCTTGCTCCAGGCGAACGGCTTGCCGGTCATGGACAATCCGAGCCACATCGTCCCCGTGATGGTCGGCTGCCCCAAACACTGCAAGGCGGTGACGGACGCGTTGCTTCACCGGCATGGCATTTACGTCCAGCCGATCAACTACCCGACCGTACCCAAGGGCACCGAGCGAATGCGCCTCACGCCGTCGCCGGTGCACACAGACGCCCAGATGGCATGCCTGGTCCGCGCGCTCCGCGAGCTCTGGGCGGCTTGTCCCGTCCCCGCCGGTAGCTACGTCCGGCTGGCGGCGGAATAGAGCGGCGCGCACATGCAAAAAAAAAGCGCCCGGAGATCCGGACGCCTGCAAGGTGGCTGGAGGTGCACTAGTCGCGGCTGTCGGACGCCGCACCGGCATCACCGCTCGAAGAGCCCGAGGACGCCGAGGAGCCCTCGTGAGCCGACTTCCAGTTGGCCGGGCCTTCCACGACCGGCTTGCCCTGGAACGTGCCGTTTTCGCCGGGCTCCCGGTTCTGCCCTTCCGTTTTGAGCATCTCGCTCTGTTCCTGCGAAAGATCGCTCTTCATGTGCTTCGTTGTCTTCTCTTTCGCCATCGCGGGAGCGACGGCAAGCAGCACCGCGGCTGCGACACCAATCGTGAGCTTGATCATGAGGATAGTCTCCTTCAAGAGGGTTCGGCACATGGCCATCCCCCGGCTTCCGCGGCGGATGGCGGACGCACGCCCCGGTGTTCATCCGGATCGTACCGGCCCGTACCGCCTCGCGGACATCGCCACGCCCGCTCACGTAATTCCGGAAAGCCGCAGGGGTTCCGGAGCGACATCCGAGGCCCCGACGCCGGCTGTAACAAGCCCCCTTCTCGACGGATCGCGACTCGGTGATATGGTCCGCGGCCGAGCATAAGGAGGACACAGTGGACGAGGACTCGCTCGCATTTCTGGAGAAGTGGATTGAGGACAACGCAGTCGGCGTCGCCGCCCCCCTGCGGGCCGAGAAGGCCGAAAGTCTTGCCGAGCAGTGCCTGAGGGATGCAGCCGAGGCCGGATACGCCGATGAGGACATCGAGCAGGCCGCGGCCGAGCTGAGCGACGGCGAGGATCTCGCCACGTACATCGAAATGGCGCTGGAAAAAGCGGACGAGGACGAGGACGAGTCCGAGGACGACGAAGACTAAACCGGGCCGCAGGATCCCGCGCTTCGGAACGGACATGGTGGACGAATGACGAAGCGAATCCTGATCACGGGGGCAGCCGGGTTCATAGGCCGCCACGTCGTCCCCCGGCTCGAGCAAGACGGTTGCCTGCTCACACTGGCGGTCCGTACCGCCGAGACGTGCCCGCCCCTCTGGCGCCGCAACTCCTGCGTTCGCATCGTCGAGACCGGAGACCTCGCGCAGCCAGCGCATCTCGACGCGGCATTTTCCGACGTCTCCTGCGTCGTCCATCTCGCCGGGCTGACCAATGCCGGAAAAGCAGGCGAAGGCGCGGAGAAGCGCTTCCGCGCGGGCAACGTCTCCGCAACGCGCAATCTCGCCGACGCGGCCATCCGCCACCGCGTCGCCACGTTCGTTCATCTGAGCAGCATATTCGCGGTGACGGACAACGTCGCCGATCGGATCATCGACGACACCACGGAGAGCACACCGTCGAGCGCCTACGGACGATCGAAGCGGGAAGCCGAGCAGTGCCTGACACGCCTGCCGGACCACGGCATCGCCGCCATCTCGCTGCGCCTGCCACTGGTCATCGGTCCGCAGGCGAAGGGCAACTGGGCCGCCCTCGAGAAGCTGGCCGCGACCGGCCTCCCTTTGCCATTCGGCAGCATCACGAACCGGCGCTCCCTGATCAGCGTCGCCTCCGCAGCCGATGTCGTCGCGCACTTGTGCACTCGGCCGTGGCCATCGGCCGCCAGCGGCGCCTACGCCCTCGCCGACCCGGGTCCCCTGTCCACTGCCGACATGATGACCGGGCTGCGCCGCGGCATGGACCGCACCCCGCGCATGATACGCTGCCCGACATGGCTTCTCGCCGCAATGGCGGCGTTGGTTGGTCAATCGCGGCGCATGGCGAGCCTGCTCGGAAGCTGCGAGATCGATGATACACGCTTCCGCCAAACGTTCGCATACGACCGGACCGAGGATCTGAAGGAGACCATACGCCAGTGCGGCGCCGCCACACGTCCGTCGAACACCGGATCGCGGGAGCAGGCGGCATGAAACGCGCGTTTGATGTCGCGTTGGCGATCATCGCCCTCCCGTTCGCGGTTCCGCTCGTCGTGCTCTGCATGGCAGCCATCAGGGCCACGTCGGCCGGACCTGCCATCTTTCGGCAGACCCGCGTCGGACGCAACGAGCGGCCGTTCACCTGCTACAAGCTCCGAACGATGCACGCCGGCACACACGACATGCCGAGCCATGAGGCCGCCGCATCGTCGGTGACGCCGCTCGGAAGCCGGCTGCGGCGTCTCAAGCTCGACGAGTTGCCCCAGCTTTGCAACATCCTCGTCGGCGATATGAGCTTCGTCGGACCGCGCCCCTGCCTGCCATCGCAGACGGAGCTGATCGCCGCGCGGCGCGCACGCGGCCTCTACGCCATCCGTCCCGGCATCACCGGCGTGTCGCAGGTCGCAGGCGTCGATATGTCCGATCCCGAAAAGCTCGCCGTCCTGGACGCGACTTATCTCGCGGACATGTCCCTTGCCGCCGATCTCAAGCTCATCCTCGCCACGGCGTTCGGCGCCGGCCGAAGGGACAGCGTCGGCCGCTGAGACCGGCGTCACACGCGCGACACGCTTTTGGCCAGATTCGGAACTTGCGCTACGATCCCGCGCTTTCAACGACTGGCGGGCCGCGGGCGACGGAATCTCGCCCTTGTGGCGTTCTACCCACGATGGGAAAGACCTCGCAACACGATCGTTCGGCCATCAATTGCTTGGGGGACCAATGAGATCGAAAGTTACCCATAGTCGGCGGTCGCGCCTCGGCCTCTTGACCCTCGCTTGGTCGATGGCGCTTATGATGCTCCCGCTCCTCTCCCCGGACGCAGTCGCGCAACGCGCGCGCCGCGGCCCGGCAACGGAAGCGGTGGTCTCGCTCTACGAGGTCAAGACCCAGCCCGTGAGCGAGCGTATTGCCGCCGTCGGGTCCGGTCGCGCGCTCGAGCAACTGACCCTCACCACGCGCGTTGCCGGCGTCATCGCCGAGGTGCTGTTCAAGGGCGGCGACAAGGTCGAGAAGGGTCAGGTCCTCGTCAAGCTCGCCTCCGAGCCCGAGGCCATCGCCGTCGAGACCGCCGAAGCCCAGCGCGCCCAGGCCTTCGACGCCGTCGAGCGCTACCGGCAGCTCAACGAAGCCGCCGTCTCGCGCGTCGTGCGCGCCGAGGCTGAGACCGCGCTCAAGGTTGCCGATGCCGCCCTGCGCCGCGCGCGCGAGGATCTGGACCGGATGACCATCAAGGCACCGTTCGCCGGGATTGTCGGATTGACCAATCTGCAGACCGGCGACTATCTCGCCATCGGCAATCCCATCGCGACCCTCGATGACCGCTCGACCATCATCATCGAGTTCACCGTTCCCGAGGCAGTGGCGCCGCAGATCAAGGTCGACATGCCCGTCCGCGCGAGCCTCGCGGCCCGGCCCGGCGAGATCTTCAACGGCAAGGTGGCCGCCGTCGGCACACGCATCGATCCCGTCACGCGCACGCTCTCCGTGCGCGGCGAAATTCCCAATCCCGACCTCAAACTTATCCCCGGCTCGACGTTCTCGGTTAGTGTCCAGCTTTCCGGCCAAAAATCGCCCGTCGTACCCGGCCTCGCCATCCAATGGGATCGTGCCGGCGCCTACCTCTGGCGCCTCACCGCCGACAGCACCGTCGAGCGCGTCGATGCCGCCATCATCGCGCGCGACGGTGACCGGGTTTTCATCGATGCCAAGCTCAATCCCGGCGACAAGATCGTCCATGAGGGCGGCGGACTTCTGACCGCGGGACAGAAGGTCAAGCAGGTGGGCTCCTGAGCGGGCAGTCCGTTGCGCAACAAGCAAATCCAAAGCACGGAGCCCGCTCCATGAGCACCCCGACACCAGGATCGACACCGCCCGGCCAGCCCCGCGACGACGGCGGCTGGGTCAGCGTCTTCGTGCGCCGCCCCATCCTGGCGATGGTGCTCAACCTGCTGATCATCATTGCCGGCATCGCCGCCGTGCAATCGATCGAGATCCGCGAGCTGCCCGACGTCGATCGCCCCGTCGTCACCGTGCGCTCGAGCTATCCCGGCGCATCGCCGGAGAGCATGGACGCCCAGATCACCGCGATCATCGAAAGCGCCGTCTCGCGCGTGCAGGGCGTCACCAGCATCTCGTCGAATTCGTCGTACGGCTCGAGCCGCGTCGCCGTCGAGTTCTCGACCCAGACCGACATGCAGGTCGCCGCCATGGACGTGCGCGACGCGGTGGCCGGGGTCCAGGGGCAGCTCCCGAAGGACATGGACGACGAGCCGCGCGTCGTGAAGGCGGACGCCGACGCTTCCCCCATCATCCGCATGTCGGTCGCCTCGAGCACGCTGTCCGAAAGCGAGCTGACCGACCTCGTCAGCGACGTGATCGAGGATCGCCTGGCGGCCGTCGAAGGCGTTGCCGCCGCCAACTCCTACGGATTGCGGGCCAGGACGATCGAGGTCCGCGTCTCGCAGGTCGCCCTCGCTGCCCGCGGCCTGAGCCTGCAGGACCTGATCAATACCATCGGCAAGGCGTCCGTCACCACGCCGACCGGCGCCCTGGAGAACGCGACCCAGCAGCTCATCGTGCGCGCCGAAGCGCCCGTCGACTCGCCTCAGGATGTCGCCGAGCTCGAGCTCAACGCGCAGACCAAGGTCGGCGACATCGCCTTCGTCCGCTGGGCCTTCCAGGACGCAACCGCCATGACCCGCCTCGACGGCCAGACCGCCATCGGCGTGGAGATCATCCGGCAAGCCAAGGCCAACACGATCGCCATATCGGACGGCATCCGCGCCGCCGTCGCCGAGCTTCAGCAGTCGCTGCCCAAGGGCGTCACCATCGCCATCACATCCGACGATGCGATCTTCATCCGCGAATCCATTCGCGAGGTCGTCCTGACGCTCATCCTGTCGACGATCATCGTCATCCTCATCATCTTCGCTTTTTTGGGATCGGCGCGCGAAACGGTGGCCCCGGCCTTTTCCATTCCCGTCTCGCTCGTCGGCACGCTGGCGGCCATCTGGATGGCGGGCTTCTCGCTCAACATCCTGACCCTGCTCGCCCTCGTCATCGCGACCGGCCTCGTCGTCGACGATGCCATCATCGTGGTGGAGAACATCGCGCGCCACCGCGCGCTCGGCGCGGGCCCGCGCGCCGCAGCCGTGATCGGCACGCGCGAGATCGTCTTCGCCGTCCTTGCCACCACGGCGACGCTGATCGCCGTGTTCGTGCCCATCTCCTTCATGCCGGGCATCGTCGGCAACCTGTTCTCGGAATTCGGCTTCGTGCTGGCCTTCGCGGTGACGATCTCGTCGCTGGTCGCCTTGACCGTCTGCCCGATGCTCGCCGCCAAATTGGGCGCAAGCCACACGCCACCCTCAGCCGACAAGGCACCCGGCCTGTTCACGCGGCTCTCGAACGCACTCGGCACCGTCTACGCGCGCGTGCTCGACATCTGCCTTCGCCTGCGCTTGATCGTGCTGGCGGTGTGTCTCGGCTTCGCCGCCTTGGGCTGGCTCGCCTACAAGATGCTGCCGCAGGAGATCACGCCGCCCGAGGATCGCAGCGTGATCCAGATCTCGCTCCGCGCCCAGCAAGGCGCCAACCTGGAGTATATGTCGAAGCTGACCGAGAAGGTCGAAGCCGCCCTCGCCGAGGCCAAGAAGACGGGCGAGATCACGAGCGTCCTCGCAACCGTCGGCGCGGGCGGCACCAACAGCGCCTCCGTGGTCGCATCGCTGGCCGATTGGAGCGATCGCGAGCGTACGCAGCAGCAGATCCAGGCCGAGCTTCAGCAGAAGCTCTCCGGCATTGCCGGATTGCAGGTCTCGCTACGCTCGGCCAACAGCCTTGGCATTCGCGGCGGCGGCCAGGGTCTCCGCTTCGCCATCGCCGGACCCGACTACAACCGCCTGGCCGATGTCGCCGGCAAGCTCGCCAGCCGCTTGTCGACGACACCTGGATTCCGCAACGCACGCACCGATTACGACACGACCCAGCCCCAGCTCTCGGTGCGCATCAATCGCGAGGCGGCAACCAAGCTCGGCGTCCCCATCGATACGATCACTAGCCTGATCAACACCATGGTCGACTACCAGAAGGCCGCCGATCTCTTCATCGGCGACGAGATCGTCGAGGTGCAGGTCAAGGCCGGCGGCCGCCCGATCAACGATCCCTCCGACCTCGGCAACCTGTTCGTCAAGACCGACAACGGGCAGTTCATCACACTGTCCTCGCTGGTCACGATCACGGAGGACGCGATCGCGCCGAGCCTCGGACGCGAGGACCGCCAGCGCT
>JAFKKW010000335.1 GCA_017304275.1 Hyphomicrobiales bacterium
GATACGCCAGCAATAGGCAGTGGCCTTGCGGCTTGATCGAAGCATGACCTGGACCTGGCGACCCGGCAGGGGCGATTTGCGTTCGTCCCGCGAGGCGGGCATTAATGGCGCCGCCGCGGAGCACCGTGGCCCTAACACCGGGAGCCCTCGACTTGCAAGCTCGCACCCTCCGCATCGGCACGCGCGGCTCGCCGCTCGCCCTGGCCCAGGCCCACGAGGTCCGGGCGCGCCTCATGGCGGCGCACGGGCTGCCTGAAGAGGCGTTCGAGATCCGCGTCTACAAGACCACGGGCGACGCGATCCAGGACCGGCCGCTGGCCGAGGTCGGCGGCAAGGGCCTCTTTACCAAGGAGATCGAGGAGGCGCTGATCGCGCACGAGATCGACCTCGCCGTGCATTCCATGAAGGACATGCAAACCGTGCTGCCGGACGGGCTCGTCGTCGGCGCCGTGCTCAAGCGCGAGGACGTGCGGGATGCCTTCCTCTCGCTCAAATACGCCTCGCTCGCGGCGCTGCCCGAGGGCGCGGTGGTCGGCACGTCGAGCCTCCGGCGCCAGGCACAGGTCAAGCGGATCCGCCCCGACCTCTCGGTGGTCGGCTTCCGCGGCAACGTCCAGACGCGTCTCAAGAAGCTCGCAGACGGCGTGGCGGATGCGACCTTGCTTGCGTGCGCGGGCCTGAACCGGCTCGGCATGGCGGACCGCATCACGTCTCCGATCGCGACCGAGGACATCCTGCCGGCCGTCGCGCAAGGCGCCATTGCCGTCGAGATCCGCGGCGACGACGAGGGCACCGCCAAGGCCGTCGCCCCGCTCAACGATCCCGAGACAGCACTCTGCGTCACGGCGGAGCGCGCATTCCTGGCCCGGCTCGAAGGCTCGTGCCGTACGCCGATCGCGGGGCTCGCGGCGCTCAACGGCGACACGCTGACGTTCCGCGGCATGGTGTTCTCGGTGGATGGCGAGCAATGCTTCGACATCACGCGCGAAGCCCCGGCCGGCGATGCGGCGGCGCTCGGGACGGCCTGCGCGGATGCCCTCATCGAGCTTGGCGCGGGCGCGCTTCTCGCGCGGTCTCTCTGATGCGTCTCCTGCTGACGAGGCCGGATACCGGCGCGGAGACCGATCCGCTCATGGAGGCGCTGGTCGCGGCGGGGCATCAGGTCGCGCAGGCGCCGCTGCTTTCGATCGTGCCGACCGGCCTCCTGCCGTCCTTCGACGGGTTGCAGGGGCTGATCGTGACCAGCCGCAATGCGCTCAAGGCCGTCACGCCGCTTCCCGAGGCGGCGCTGTCACTGCCGCTCTACGCGGTCGGCCCCGGAACCGCGACGCTCGCACGCTCGCTGGGCTTCTGCCGCATCGTCGAAGGACCCGGAACGGGCCGGGAGCTGAAGGCGCTCATCGCGTCTGCCGCGGATCCCTCCGCCGGACCTCTTCTGCACCTGGCCGGCGAAACCCTGGCGTTCGATCTCAAGGCGGCTCTCCACGAGGCCGGTTTCACGGTCCGTGTCGAGACTGTCTACCGGGCGGAGCCGGCCACCGCCTTGCCGAGCGAGATCGTTGCCGGGTTCCGGCAGGGCGCATTCGACGGTGTCGTGCTCATGTCGCCCAGGACCGCCAAGGTTTACGCAACGTTGATCGCGGACGCCGGCCTCGTCGCGTCGGCTCGCCCGATGATCCATTTCTGCCTGTCGGATGCGGTCGGGCGGGAACTCTGCCCGCTGGGGACCGTTCGGATCGTCGTCGCCCGGTTGCCCAATTCTCAAGAAATGCTTGCTCTTATCGCCCGCGAGGCGTCAGACTCCCCCTAGGTGCGCCTTGCCCCCCAAGGCTGACCCAAAGTCCCTGGAGACCCTGCTTCCATGATCGACAAGCCCGATCCCGCGAAGGATGCTGGCCGGACCGATGCATCCGGCGTGAAGCGTCCGCATGCAACGCTCGACATCAAGGCAACGGAGGTGAAGCCCGCCGCCACGCCCAGCACGGGCCCGTCGGCGTCGGAGTCCAGCACGCCGGGCGGTGCTTCCAGCGGAGCACCTGCGGCGAGCGCTTCGTCTACGGCTGCGTCATCGGCGAAGACCGCGTCCGCAACCGACGCGTCTCCCTCGAAAGCATCCGCACCGGGTCCTGCCGCCAAGCCGGCGTCGCCTGCGAAACCCGAGCCCAAGGCGAGCCGATCCGCCGGCGGCTTCTTCTCGCATCTCGCGGCCGGTGTGATCGGCGGTGCGCTCGTTTATGCGGGTGCGGCATTTCTTGGTCCGAACTGGATTTCCGACAACGGGCCGGGGCTCGCAGCGCGCGTCGCCGCGCTCGAAGCCGCGCCCAAGGAGGGCGCCGATCTTGCCGCCCTCGGGGCCAAGATTGAAAACACGGAACAGCGCGCGGCGAAGATCGACGCGCTCGAACGCGATCTCGCTACGCTTCAGGCCGAAACCAAATCGCTGTCCGACGCCGCCCAGCAAAGCAACGCGGCTGCGAACGATGCGCGGCTGGCGAAGCTCGAAGAGCAGCTATCGCTGATCGCTTCGGGTGGCTCGGGCGCGAGCGGCGACGTGCAGCAGCTTGCGGCCGTGTCCGGCAAGATCTCGGACGTGCAGGCGTCGCTTGCGGCGCAGATCGCCGCCCTGCGCAAGAGCGTGCCCGAAGACCTCGACCAGAAGCTCGCCGCCGCCGAGACGACCGCGCGCGGCCTCAGCCGGGAATTGTCGGAGATCCGCACCGAGCAGGCCCGCGCCACGCAAAAGGCCGACGCCGCAAAGGCCGACGCGGATCGCATCTCGGGAACAACGGCTGCCGCCAAGGAAGACGTCGCCCGCCTCTCGACCGCCGTGGGCGAGATGCGAAGCTCGGTCGACTCCCAGCTCAAGGCGTTCGCCAAACCGGCCGACGTGGCCGCGGCCGTCAATCCGATCAACAGCAAGCTCGCCGAGCTCGATCAGCGGGTGCAGACGATCGCCAACAACGAGCAGAGCCGCCGCCAGAACGCGGAACGCATCGTACTGTCGCTGGAGCTCTCCAATCTCAAGCGCGCGCTCGACCGCGGACAGGGCTACGCGGCCGAGCTCGAGGAGGTGCGCAAGGCGGCGGCAGGGCAGCTCGATCTCGCGCCGCTCGAACGCTTCAAGGATACCGGCGTGGCGACGCCGGCCGAGCTCAAGGCCGCGTTCCGGCCGCTCATCAACGCGGTGATCGACGCCGACCTCGAGCCCGCCGACGGGTCGGTCATCGACCGCCTGCTGGCGGGAGCGAAAACCGTGGTGCGCGTGCGCAAGGTCAGCCCCGATGCCGACGATACGAGCACGGAGGCGATCGTGGCGCGCATGGAGACGGCGCTCAACGACGGGCGTCTCGGCGACGTGCTCGCGCAGGCGAAGTCGCTGCCGCAGCGGGCGCGCGTGCCGATCGAGGACTGGCTGATCAAGGTCACGGCGCGCGACACGGTCGATCAGGCCATCGCCGCCGTCGATGCGCAGCTCAAGGCGTCGCTGGCAGGTGCTCCTACGGAGCCCGCCGCCGCGCCCGCCCCCGTGCAGAACTGAGAGGCAGCGAGCCATGACGCGTCTCGTTCTTTTCCTTATCGGCGTAATCCTGCTCGCAAGCGGGCTCGCCTGGCTCGCGGACCGCCCCGGCTCGCTGCTCATCACGTGGCAAGGCTACGAGGTCGAAACCAGCGTGTTCCGCGCGGTGGTGATCTTCGCGGCGCTGATCGGGCTCGCGCTGCTGGTATGGACCGTGCTCGGCCAGATCTGGTCGAGCCCAGCCGTGGTGAGTCAGTTCCTGACGCGGCGGCGCCAGCGGCGCGGTCTCGACGCGCTCTCGTCGGGCATGATCGCCATCGGCGCCGGCGACCGTTCCATGGCGACGCGCTACGCCATGCAGGCGCGCAAGTCGCTGCCGCATGAGCCGCTGACGCATCTCTTGCGCGCGCAGGCCGCACAGCTCTCGGGCGACAAGGCCACGGCGCGGCGAATCTTCGAGGCGATGCTGGCGGCTCCCGACACGGAGCAGCTCGGGCTGCGCGGACTTTTCCTCGAAGCCGGGCGCGAGGGTGAAACCGAGGCGCAGCGGCAGTTCGCGGAGCGGGCCCTCAACCTCAATCCGAAGCTGTCATGGCCGGTCGAGGCGCTGTTCGATCTGCAATGCAAGAGCGGCGATTGGGCGGGTGCGCTCGCGACGCTCGCGCTCGCGAAACGTCACGGCCATATCGAGCGCCCCCTCGCCGACCGCCGCCGCGCCGTGCTGCTGGCCGCGCAGGCGCTGGCGCTCGAGGAGGACGATCCGGAGAAGGCGCTGACGCTGGCGCTCGAAGCGCACGGCCTCGCGTCTTCGCTCATTCCGGCGGCGGCCGTGGCCGGGCGCCTGCTCGCCGCACGCGGGAATACGCCGCGCGCCGCCAAAATCATCCAGAGGACCTGGGCCAAGTCTCCGCACCCGGAGCTGGCGACCGCCTACGCGTATGCCCGTATCGGCGACAGTCCGCGTGACCGGCTGGACCGCGTGAAGCAGCTGTTTGCGCTCAACCCGATGTCGATCGAAAGCTCGATCGCCGTTGCGGTGGCCGCCATCGAGGCGCACGACTACGCCGAAGCGCGACGCATCCTGCAACCGTTCATGGAGCAGGGGCTGACGCGGCGGGTGGCGGCTTTGCTGGCGCGTGTCGAAGCCGAGGAGAGCGGCGACAAGGGGCGTGCCCGCGAATGGCTGGCGCGTGCCGTGACTGCGCCGCGCGATGCCGCCTGGATCGCCGACGGCGTGACCTCCGACCGCTGGGCCCCGGTTTCGCCCGTGACAGGTGCGCTCGACGCCTTCGAGTGGCGCGTCCCGGCCGACGACGTGGAGGGCGGCGAGGAGCGCATCCTCGGCGCGGATCTGACGGAGTTCATCGCTTCCGGGGAGCCGGAGACGGTTATCGTCAAGGCGGAGGCCGTGACGAAGCAAGACCAGGCGCCCGAGCCCAAGGCCGCCGCAGCGGCTCCCGAAACGCCGACGGAGCCCGTCACCATCGTTCCGGAACCCGTGACGAAGCCCGCCGTGGCGCCCATCAAGCGCAAAGACGCGCACGCGGAACGGCCGAAGGTCTTCAAGGCGCCTCACGCCCCGGACGATCCGGGGCCCGAGACCGACGACGACCCGGATGGGCTCACTCTCAGGACAACAGGCGCTCTCACCGGCCGGGGCTGATCCAGTCCGCGGCCTCGCGTCAGGGCGTGCACCGGATTGCATTCGACCAAGGGGGAAGTTGTCGCTAGGCTTCAGTTTCCCCATAATGGCCGGCAATAAACCTGCAGAAGAAAATCTGCTCTGGGAGGATTAACGATGTCGGACAAGGCGTATCCCGTCACGCCCGAATGGGCGAGCCGTGCGTGGCTCGACAATGCGAAATATCAAGCGCTCTACGAGAGGTCGGTCAAAGATCCGGAAGGGTTCTGGGCCGAGAACGGCCGCCGCCTCGACTGGATCAAGCCCTACACCAAGGTCAAGAACACCAACTTCGGGCCGGACGAGGTCTCCATCAAATGGTTCGAGGACGGCACGCTCAACGTCGCCGCCAACTGTATCGACCGCCATCTGGCGACGCGCGGCGATCAGGTCGCCATCATCTGGGAGGGCGACGACCCGACCGAGGACACGACCATCACGTACCGCCAGCTCCACGAGCGGGTATGCAAATTCGCCAATGTGCTCAAGGCACACGGCGTCAAGAAGGGCGACCGGGTCACGCTCTATCTGCCGATGATCCCGGAAGCCGCCTACGCCATGCTGGCGTGCGCGCGCCTCGGCGCGATCCACTCCATCGTCTTCGCCGGTTTCTCGCCGGACAGCCTGGCAGGGCGCATCGAGGATGCCGGCTCGAAGATCATCGTCACGTCCGATGAAGGCCTGCGCGGCGGCAAGACGGTCGCGCTCAAGAAGAACACGGACGACGCGCTCAAGAAATGCGCCAAGGGCGACGAGACCGTGCTCGTCGTGCGCCGCACGGGCAACCCCGTGCCATGGACCGGCGGCCGGGACATCTGGCTGCACGAGGAACTGGAGAAGGTCTCGAGCGACTGCCCGCCGACCGAGGTCAACGCCGAGGACCCGCTGTTCATCCTCTACACCTCGGGCTCCACCGGGAAGCCCAAGGGCGTCGTGCACACGACCGGCGGCTATCTGCTGTTCTGCGCCATGACGCACCAGTACGTCTTCGACTATCACGACGGCGATATCTACTGGTGCACGGCGGACGTCGGCTGGGTCACCGGCCACAGCTACATCGTCTACGGCCCGCTCGCCAACGGCGCCACCACGGTGATGTTCGAGGGCGTGCCGACCTATCCTAGCGCGTCGCGCTTCTGGAACGTGATCGACAAGTGGAAGGTCAATACGTTCTACACGGCGCCGACCGCGATCCGCTCGCTGATGGGCGCGGGCGACGACCTCGTGAAGCGCTCCGACCGCTCGTCGCTGCGCCTGCTCGGCAGTGTCGGCGAGCCGATCAATCCCGAAGCTTGGGAGTGGTACTATCGCGTCGTCGGCGACAGCCGCTGCCCCATCGTCGACACGTGGTGGCAGACGGAGACCGGCGGCATCCTGATCTCGCCGCTGCCCGGCGCCATCACCCAGAAGCCGGGCTCGGCCACGCGGCCGTTCTTCGGCGTGCAGCCGGCGCTCGTCGACGACAAAGGCACCGTGCTCGAAGGCGAAGCACAGGGCAACCTCGTCATGCTCGATAGCTGGCCCGGCCAGGCGCGGACGCTGTTCGGCGATCACGATCGTTTCGTGCAGACCTACTTCAGCACCTATCCCGGCACCTATTTCACAGGCGACGGATGCCGGCGCGACGCCGACGGCGACTACTGGATCACGGGGCGCGTCGACGACGTGATCAACGTCTCGGGTCACCGCATGGGAACGGCCGAGGTCGAGAGCGCGCTGGTCGCCCATCCGAAAGTCTCGGAGGCGGCCGTGGTCGGCTATCCGCACGATCTCAAGGGCCAGGGCATCTACTGCTATGTGACCCTCAATGCCGGTGAGGTGGCGTCCGAGGAGCTGCGCAAGGAACTCGTCGCGCACGTCCGACGCGAGATCGGGCCGATCGCTTCGCCCGACATCGTGCAGTTCGCGCCGGGCCTGCCGAAGACGCGCTCCGGCAAGATCATGCGGCGCATCCTGCGCAAGATCGCCGAAGACGAGTTCGGAAGCCTCGGCGATACGTCGACGCTCGCGGATCCGTCCGTGGTCGACGACCTGATCACGAACCGGCAGAACAAAAAGGCGAGCTGAGGCGGGGCACACCGCCGTCCTACCACTCCATGGCCGGGCTTGACCCGGCCATCCAGAGCCGCTTGCTCTTCGGTTGAAAAACACGCCCCTGGATGGCCGCTTCAAGGGCGGCCATGGAGTAGGAAGAGGGCGCGTGCGTCGTTGCTAGGCGAGGCCGCGCTTCTTCAGGAGGCCGTCGATCTCGGGCGGACGGCCGCGAAAGGCGACGTAGGCGTCGAGCGCATCCTGCTTGTTGCCGGCCGCATAGATGTGCGTCTTGAGCTTCGTCGCGGTTTTCCTGTCGAACACGTTGCCGGACTCGACGAAGGCGGCGAAGGCGTCCGCATCCATCACCTCGGACCACAGATAGCTGTAATAGCCCGCCGCATAACCGCCGATGATGTGCTGGAAGTGCGGGATGCGATGGCGCGGCGTGATCTCCGCCGGCATGCCGATGCGGGCCAGGATCTCGCTCTCGAATGCGTCGACATCCAGGCCCTTTGCGTCGGACAGCAAATGCAGCTCTAGATCGAGCAAGGTGGACGCCGTGTACTCGACCGTCTGGAAGCCCTGGTTGAAGGTGCGCGCGGCTTCGAGCTGGTCAAGCAGGCGCTGCGGCATGGGCTTGCCGGTCTCGGCATGAAGGGCGAAGCGGCGCAGCACCTCCGGGCGCGACAGCCAGTGTTCGTAGAGCTGCGAGGGCAGCTCTACGAAGTCGTGCAGAACGTTGGTCATGGCGAGCGAGGGATAGGTCACGTCCGAAAGAAGACCGTGCAGGCCGTGGCCCAGCTCGTGGAACAGCGTGCGGGCGTCGTCGAAGGAGAGCAGCGTCGGCGTGCCGGGCGCGCCGCGCGCCACGCTCATGACGTTGACGACGATGGGACGCACGTTGCCCGTCAGCTTCTGCTGCGTGCGATAGGACGACATCCAGGCGCCGGAGCGTTTCGAGGGGCGCGCATAGTAGTCGCCGTAGAACAGGCCGACGTGCTCGCCACCCTTGGTCTTGACCTCCCAGGCGCGCACGTCCGGATGATAGACGGGAACGTCGCTCCGCTCCTCGAACACGATGCCGAACAGCTTGCCTGCGGTGTCGAAGGCGGCTGCGAGCACGTTGTCGAGCTCCAGGTAGGCGCGTACCTCCGCCTCGTCGAGGTCGTAGCGCGCCTTGCGCTCCTTCTCGGCATAGTAGCGCCAGTCCCAGGCGGCGATCTTGAAGTTCTCGCCCTCGGCGCGGGCGCGCTTCTCCAGTGCATCGCGCTCGATACGCGCCTGACGCAACGCGGCGGGCCAGACCTTGTCGAGGAGCTTCCGCACCTCGGCAGGCGTCTTGGCCATCGTGTCCTCGAGCGCGTAGGCGGCGAACGTGTCAAAGCCGAGGAGATGCGCCAGTTCCGCGCGCAACGTCATGATGCGCACGATGATCTTGCGATTGTCGGTCTTGCCGCCGTTCTCGCCGCGCTTGATCCACGCCTGCCACGCCTCCTCACGCAGATCGCGACGGGCGGAGAACTGCAGGAACGGCTCGACGCTCGAGCGCGCCAGCGTGATGGCATGCTTGCCGGGCTTGCCCATCTCGGCGGCCGCCTGGGCGGCGGAGGCACGAAACGACTCGGGCAGGCCCGCGAGATCGCGCTCGCCATCGAGGATCATGTGCCAGGCCTGCTCGTCGGCGAGTACGTTCTGATTGAAGGCGGTGCCGAGTGTCGCGAGCTCGGTGTGAATCTCGGCGATGCGCTTCCTGGCTTTCGCGTCGAGCTTGGCGCCGGCACGCACGAAGCCCTTATAGGTGCGTTCGAGAACGCGCAGGGCCTCGACGTCGAGACCAAGATCTGCGCGTCGTTCGTAAAGGTCGGCGATGCGCAGGAACAGTTTCCGATTTAGGAGAATCGCGCTCTGGTGCTTGGCGAGGCGCGGCGCCATCTGGCGCTCGACGGCCTGCAGCGCGTCGTTGGTGTCGGCGCTGGTCAGGTTGAAGAAGACTTCGGCGACCTTGCTCAGAAGCGCGCCGCTCTTCTCGAGGGCGATGATGGTGTTCTGGAACGTCGGCTTTGCCGTGCGTCCGGAGATCGCAGCGATCTCGTCCTTGTGCGCCTTCAGCGCCACGTCGAAGGCGGGTTTGAAATCGCCCGGTGCGATCGACTTGAACGGCGGCGCCTTGAAGGGCGTACGCCACGGGGCGAGCAGCGGGTTTGGACGACTCTTGGCCGCCGTCGTCTTGGTGCCTCGCGCGATCGCCATCTCGATACCTCTCAGGAGCCGTACGGCGGGAATCGATAGCGGAAACCGCCAGCAAAGACAAAGGAGACACGAGGAGCGAGATGAATGGGTGGCCAGGCGGACTGCCGCATCCTGACCGGATTGCGGGCTCCAGGTTCGATCGGCCAAGGCGGCCGAGCGGGCGATCAGACGGGAAGACAGAGGAATCCCAACCGGGGCCGGCGCGGGTCTGCGCGGCGAGACCAATCCGGCGGCAGACGGACTGTGCCGGCCGATATCCCGGAACTCGGAAAAGGGGAGGCCCGGTCCAGGGAGATTGGCCTCGGATGGGGGCTTGGGGATTAATCCGAGACGGGGAGTGGACCGGGCCAGGCGCTGTAGATGGGATTATAAGAACCAATGGGGCTTGCTCACGGACGCTTTGTGGCAGCGATGTGAAATGTTTTCTGCGAGCCGCTTGAAAAATCGCCGGCTCGGCGCGATCATGAGGAGGTCAACAGGGAGGCGCGCTTGAGCGAATCCGACCCCATACGTTTCCGCCCGCGCGAAACGGGCGGTTCCTCCCATGCCGGTTCTTCTCACGCTCAGGCGCAGCTCAGCTCCGTATCCTCTCTCTCTTCCCGCATCGGGCCTCCGGTCGTTGCCTTCAACCGCCAGGAGCTGGATGCCATCCTGGCGGTCTATGCACGCAAGGTGGCCGCCGGGGAGTGGCGCGATTACGCGCTCGAGATGGGACGTGAGAAGGCGGTGTTCGCCATTTTCCAGCGCACGTCCGAGTATCCGCTGTTCCGGGTCGAAAAGTGCCCGCGGCTGGCGCGTCGCCAGGGTGCCTACAGCGTGGTCCTGCGAAGCGGCGTGATCCTCAAGCGCGGGCACGACCTCGCTCGTGTGCTCGCCGCCTGCGAGAGCGTGAAACTCAGCCATTGAGGACAGGCGAAGTGCCCCCTCACCAGGCGCTACGCGCCGAACTCTCCCCCATCGAGAGGTGAAGAAGAGGGCCAGATCGCCGCGATCTTGCCTCTCCCCGATGGGGAGAGGTCGGAAGCGATCGAAGATCGCTTTCGGGTGAGGGACCCTGCGCTTCTCGGAAACGAGAAAGGGCCCCGCTCGCGCGAGGCCCTTGGCATTTGAGACGCGGCGTCTCGTCCTACTCGCGGTCGCCAAGCAGCGACAGGAGGTTGACGAAGAGGCCGACGAAATCCTGGTAGAGCGACAGCGCGCCCATGACAGATGCCTTGGCAGCCGCCTCGGCGTTGCCGGCGACCTCGAAATAGACGTCCTTGATGCGCTGCGTGTCGTAGGCCGTGAAGCCGGCGAACACGAGGACGCCGATGACCGAGATCGCGAACTGCATGGCGCTCGACTGCATGAAGATGTTCACGACCATGGCGATGATGACGCCGATGAGGCCCATGAACAGGAACGAGCCCCAGCCGGAGATGTCACGCTTGGTCGTGTAGCCCCAGATGCTCAGGGCCGCGAAGGTCGCCGCGCTGATGAAGAACACGTTGGCAATCGACGTGCTGGTGAAGACCAGCAGGATCGACGACAACGACGCGCCGACGAGGGCAGCGTAGATCCAGAACGAGGTCTGGGCGGCCGCCACGCTCATGCTGCCGATCCGGAAGGCGAAGAAGAAAACGAACGCCACCGGCGCCAGGAACAACACCCACTTCAGCGGACTCGTGTAGAGCGCAACGCCGAACGAGGTCAGCATCTGGCCGTTCGGAAGGGTTGCAGCAGCAGAGCCCGGGTTGCTCGTGACGGCCATCGAGAAGACGAGGTAGGCGACGATGCCGGTCAGCGCGACGCCGGCTGCCATGTAGTTGTAAACGCCCAGCATGTATGCGCGCAGACCTTCGTCGACGTCGGCGCGGCCAACGGTCGTCGCTGGCGTATATCTGCTGTCAAACTGTGCCATCGTGTTTCGAGTCCCCATAAAGACTTCTAGCGCAAACCGAATTTGCCATCGGCATATTGGACCGGCAAAGCTCCCTTTCAAGAGAATGCGGCTCCGCAACACCGTGTTCCTGGGCATGTATATAGGGCAATTCGCTCAGAATGTTAATGTCGGCCGTCCCGTAAAACGGCGCAGAATCCTGAGGGGTGGCTACGTATGAAACCGTAGTACTTGGCCGTAACGTTTACTCTGACCTCAGGATAACCGCCGGCTTCGCGCGAAGGACTGCCCACGTGCCGAGCGCGCCGAACAGCAAGACCAGGCCGATGGCTAGCGCCAGGGCGCGCAGCACGGCGGGTGCGCTGAAGGTGAAGGGAATCTTCATCACCTCGCTGACGGCGATCCAAGCGGAAAACGTGCCGAGGGCGGCCGCGAACAAACCCGCGACGAGGGCGAGCAGCACGTATTCGAGGATGTGCGAGGTGAGCACGCGGCGGCGCGTGGCACCCAGCACCTTCAGCACCACCGCTTCGAGCACGCGGCGGCGCTGCGCGGTGGCAAGGGCCCCTGCCAGCACGAGGGCGCCGGCGATCAGCGTCACCGCGCCCGCCACACGCACGGCCACCATGACCTTGGACAGGATGGCGTTGACGGCGGCCAGCGCCTCCTTGACGCGAATGACGGTGACCGATGGGAAGGCCTTGCCGATGACGCGGCCGAGGTTGGCCTCGGTCTCGAGCGGCACGCCTTCGGGCAGACTGACGGTCGCCAGCAAATTATGGGGCGCGCCCTTCAGGGCGTTGGACGAGAACACCATGACGAAGTTCAGGGTCAGACTCTCCCACTTCACCTCGCGCAAGTTGGCGATGCGGGCCGTGAGGTTGCGGCCGAGCACGTTGACCGTCACGGTGTCGCCGATGGCGAGGCCGAGGTGGCCGGCGAGGTCGCGCTCGAACGAGACCAACGGCTCGCCCGCATAGTCGGGCGCCCACCACTGGCCGTCGACCAGCACCGAGCCTTCGGGGAGCGTGTCGGCGTAGGTGAGGCCGCGGTCGCCGTTCAGGACCCATTGGG
>JAFKKW010000336.1 GCA_017304275.1 Hyphomicrobiales bacterium
TGTTCATGTGCACGGCGGGAACGTTCGGGTTCTGCGGGTGTGCGATGAGCGAGATGCCGGACGCCCAGAACTGCGGGTTCTCCTCCGTGCCGGGGATCTGCTTCCTGAACTCAGGCGCGAATTCGCCGAACACGCTCGACGTGTGCACGCCGACCTTCTCGAACACGCGTCCCTTCATGACGCTCATCGTGCCGCCGCCGCCCGGCGCCCCTGTATGATCCGTGCGCGACCATGGCGTCTGCACGAACCGGCCCGGATCCCGATCGCCGAGTTGCACGGTAGGCGGCAGGTCGGCCTCGAGCGTCTCGAACGACGCACAGATCGTATCGCGCAACTCCTGGAACCACGCCTCGGCAGCGGATTTTCGGGTTTCGATGTCGCTTGCCGTCTCGGCCATGGTTGCCTTTTCCTCGCGTGTTGCCCATCTGGAGGGGTCTTGAGCCATCGTTTGGGCACGATGGCGGATTAGCGCATAGCCCGATCCACGGGAAACGAGAAGGGGTTTGCGCCGGAAAGCGGTCGCGGGCTCGCGACGCACTGAGAACGCAAAAGAAAGAGCCTGATGTTCCGCTGGTTTGAGACCCGTATCAATCCGTTCGCGCCCGCGCCGACAGAGCGTCCGCCGACGAGCATAGCCGCTTTCTACTGGTTCTACATTAGGCCGGTCTGGCGGCCCTTTGCCGTCCTGCTTGTCATCGGCTTCTTCGGCTCACTGATCGAGGTCATGCTCATGGCCTTCGTCGGCAACCTGGTCGATATGATGCGGGCGGCAAGCTCGCCCCGCGCGTTCTTCGACGAGAACGCGACCGTGCTGCTGTTCATGGCCTTCGTGGCGTTGTTTCTGCGCCCTGGGATCTCGGCCGTCCACGATCTGATCAAGAATCAGATGATCACGCCGTCGGTGACGACCCGCATCCGCTGGCAGACGCATACCTATGTGCTGCGTCAGTCGCTCGCCTTTTTCCAGAACGACTTCGCCGGCCGCATCTCGACCCGCATCATGCAGACCGGCGCCTCCTTGCGCGACTCCGTCGTGCAGGGCGTGGATGCCATCTGGTACATGGCCGTCCACGTCGCTGGCGCGCTCTTCATTTTCTGGGAGGCCGACGCGCGCCTGGTCATCCCCCTGCTGACCTGGATCGCGCTCTACGCAGTCGTGCTCCGGATCTTCGTGCCGCGCATCCAGAAGCTGTCGACGCAGGCCTCCGAGGCGCGCTCGTGGCTCACCGGCCGCGTCGTCGACAGCTTCACCAACATCCTGACCGTGAAGCTTTTCGCCCACGCCGAGCGCGAGGAGGCCTACGCCCAGGAGGCCATGCAAGGCCATCTCGAGCGCCATCAGGCCGCCAATCGCAACCTGACGGTCATGGAGTTCGTGCTCTATTCGTTGAACGGCATGCTTCTGGTGTCGGTGGCCGGCCTCGCGCTGTGGCTCTGGAGCTGGGACGCCGTGACGATGGGTGCCATCACCGTCGCCATGACGCTCACCATCCGCATCATCGCCATGTCGGGTTGGATCCTGTTCACCGTCGCCGGCATCTTCGAGAACATCGGCGTCGTTCACGAAGGCATGCAGACCATCGCCCGCGACTATGAGGTTGTCGACCGTCCCGGCGCACCGGAGCTTGTCGTTCCCAAGGGCGAGATCCGCTTCGACGACGTCCGCTTCCACTACGGCAAGGCGAAGAGCGTCCTCGAGGAGGTCGACCTCACCATCCGTCCTGGCGAGAAGGTCGGCATCGTCGGCCGCTCGGGCGCCGGCAAGTCGACGCTCGTCAACCTGCTCTTGCGCTTCTACGACGTGGAGGCAGGCCGCATCCTGATCGATGGGCAGGACATCTCGGGGGTGACGCAAGAGAGCTTGCGCGCAAACATCGGCCTGGTGACCCAGGACACGTCCCTTCTGCACCGCTCGGTGATGGACAACGTCCTCTATGGACGTCCCGAGGCCGGACGTGCCGAAGCAATCGCCGCCGCCAGACGCGCGCACGCGCACGAGTTCATTCTGGGTCTCGAGGATCTGAACGGCCGCCGTGGGTACGACGCCCACGTCGGCGAGCGCGGCGTCAAGCTCTCCGGCGGCCAGCGCCAGCGCATCGCCATCGCTCGCGTGCTCCTGAAGAACGCGCCGATCCTGGTGCTCGACGAGGCGACCAGCGCCCTCGACAGCGAGGTCGAGGCGGCGATCCAGGAAAGCCTGGCGACGCTGATGGCCGGCAAGACGGTGATCGCCATCGCGCACCGTCTCTCGACCATTGCCGCCATGGATCGCCTGATCATCATGGACGACGGACGCATCGTCGAGCAGGGCAACCACACCGAGCTTCTGCGCAAGGGCGGCCTTTACGCGAGTCTCTGGGCCCGCCAGTCCGGCGGCTTCCTGACCGAGGATGCGGCCGAATAGCCGCTGCTGGCGAGCCCAGGCGCGACGTCAGGCCGCCCGCGGCCCCGGATCGTCATTGTCCGGTGAGGGGCGACGACGGCTTTCCCACGGCGCGGGATGGCTGACGGCCTCGAGCCGTAGCGGCTCGATGATGCCGCTCGGCGTCTTGAGCGCGAAAATATCCCCGGCCCTCAGCCCGAGCAGCGCCAGGCCGCGCAGCGTCGTGACCGGAAGCGGCAAACCCGGTCCGGTGGTTTTCTCGTTTCGCACCAGCACCCGGTGCTCGCTGCTGCCGCCGCCGACGCTGAAGGTGATTTTGCTGTCGATCGTCGATGTCCGCGGGTCGAGCAACTCCGGCAGCACGACCTCGGCATCCTCGAGCTTGCGGCGCAGGAGCTGCGAGAAGTTCGCGTCCCATTGCTGCGCGTGCAGCAGGGACTCCAGATAGACGTGGTCTTTTGCAATCAGTTGAAGGGTCGTCATGGGGCAACCTCAATCGGGCCGGGGCGAGCCGCCCGGCCTGGATGCTGTTCGGATTGTGATGAGAGAACGCATGTCCCTGGCCACGACACGGCGTGGCCAGGGCTAGGCTCCTGCGATGAGGCAGCCTGGATTGAGGGTCCGCGGCGGGACAACGACGTGAGACATGGCACCCGATTCCAGTGACAGGATCATCATATCAGACCGTCTCGCAATTGCGACTTGCGATCGCCGGCAGAACGATGCGGGCAAAAACGAAGCGGCGTTTCAAATGACTTGAAACGCCGCTCAGAATGTTTCGTTCGACGCAGCGCCGCGATCAGGCGGCGAGATCGAAGCGGTCGAGGTTCATCACCTTGGTCCACGCTGCCACGAAGTCGCGGACGAGCTTCTCCGGCGCATCCGCGCTCGCATAGACCTCGGCCAGGGCGCGCAGCACCGCGTTCGATCCGAACACCAGGTCGACGCGCGTGCCGGTCCACCTGGCGTCGCCGGACTTGCGATCGCGTCCCTCAAATACGTCCCTGGCTTCTGAGGTCGCCTTCCACTCGGTGGCCATGTCCAGGAGGTTGACGAAGAAGTCGTTCGTCAGCGCGCCGGGACGGTCGGTCAGCACACCGTGGCTCGAGCCGTCGCTGTTGATGTTGATCGCGCGCAGGCCGCCGATCAGGGCGGTCATCTCGGGCGCGGTTAGCGTCAGCAGTTGCGCCTTGTCGATGAGCGCGACCTCGGCCGGCACCCGGAGCGTGGCCGTCTGGTAGTTGCGGAACCCGTCCGCCGTCGGCTCCATGACGTCGAAGGCGTGCACGTCGGTCTGCTCCTGCGACGCATCCGTACGGCCCGGCGTGAACGGCACCGACACGGTCTGACCGGCAGCCTTCGCAGCCTGTTCGACACCGGCGTTTCCGGCCAGCACGATGAGATCGGCCAGCGAGACCTTCTTGCCGCCGGCCGCGGCCTTGTTGAACGCGGCCTGGATGCCTTTGAGGACGCCGAGCACCTTGGCGAGCTGCGCCGGGTTGTTGACCTCCCAGTCCTTCTGCGGCGCGAGCGCGACGCGCGCGCCGTTAGCGCCGCCACGCTTGTCGCCGCCGCGGAAGGTCGAGGCGGAAGCCCAGGCCGTTCCGACCAGCTCGGAGACGGCGAGGCCCGACTCCAGGATCTTCGCCTTGAGGGCGGCAGCGTCCGCGTTATTGATCAGCGGATGATCGACGGCCGGCACCACGTCCTGCCAGATCAGCTCTTCCTTCGGCGCCTCGGGGCCCAGGTAGCGCGACGGGGGGCCAAGATCGCGATGGGTCAGCTTGAACCAGGCACGCGCGAAAGCCTCTGCGAAAGCCTGCGGGTTCTCGTGGAACCGGCGCGAGATTTTCTCGTAGACGGGATCGACGCGCAGCGACAGGTCTGTCGTCAGCATGCGCGGCTTCTGCTTCTTCGAGGCATCGTGCGCGAGCGGGATGTCGTCCGGCGCGTCCTTGGCCTCCCACTGGATGGCGCCGCCGGGGCTGCGCGTCTCCACCCACTCGTACTTGAACAGGTTCTCGAAGAAGAGGTTCGTCCACAGCGTCGGATGCTGCGTCCAGGTAACCTCGAGGCCACTCGTGATCGTGTCGCCCGCCTTGCCGGAGCCATGCGTGCTGGCCCAGCCCAGCCCCTGCGCTTCGAGGTCGGATCCTTCGGGGTCGGGACCGAGAAGGGTGCCGGCGCCCACGCCGTGCGTCTTGCCGAACGTATGACCGCCCGCGATCAGGGCGACGGTCTCCTCGTCGTCCATGGCCATGCGCGCGAAGGTTTCGCGGATGAAGGCGGCTGCCTCGAGCGGGTCGCCGCTGGCGTTCGGACCTTCAGGGTTGACGTAGATGAGGCCCATCTCGGTCGCGCCGAGCGGATTGGAGAACTGCTCGAGCTGGCGATGGGCAAGCCACTCGCCCTCCTCGCCCCAGTTGATGTCCTGATCGGGCTCCCAGGTGTCCTCGCGGCCGCCGGCGAAACCGAAGGTCCGGAAGCCCATCGTCTCGAGCGCGACGTTGCCGGTGAGGATCATCAGGTCGGCCCAGGAGATCTTCTGCCCGTACTTCTGCTTGATCGGCCACAGCAGGCGCCGCGACTTGTCGATGTTGACGTTGTCCGGCCAGGAGTTCAGTGGCGCGAAACGCTGCTGCCCGCGACCACCACCGCCGCGCCCGTCGGACAGGCGATAGGTGCCGGCGGCATGCCAGGCCATGCGGATGAACTGCGGACCGTAATGGCCGAAATCGGCCGGCCACCAGTCCTGCGAGTCCGTCATCAGCTTGCGCAGGTCGTTCTTCAGCGCCTGGTAGTCGAGCTTCTGGAACTCCTCGCGGTAGTTGAAAGTCTGGCCCAGCGGATCGGACTTGGACGAATGCTGGTTCAGGAGATCGATGCGCAGCTGGCTCGGCCACCAGTCGCGGTTCGTGCGTTCGCGGCCCGAGAACGGGCATTTGCCAGGACCCTGGTCATCCGTTTTTGCGTCCATCTCTCTCTCCGATCGTATTCGGTACGTCTGTTCAAGGAATTCCGAGGGCGTCAGATGCCGGGGCTCGGCGGCACGTGTGCATCGCACCGCTGCCGATGCGAAGGCCGAGGCTTCTCGATGCCTGCTCGCAGGCCCTGCCGCGGCCGCGCCGGTCGTCGCAGCGCTGGCGGTGAGCGTATCCCGGTCTCTCTATCCGGTCTTCAGCGACAGGCGGGCAGTTGCACGCCGCGCGCGTTGAGTCTCATCAATTAGCCGCCCTTTTTAGACTTGTTCCAGACAGCTAACGCAGCAGAATGATAAGGGCAAGCGGTATTGTCGAATGTAAACGATAAGTTATTCTGATGTTGCGGCGAGCGGCTTCTGGCGGATCGGAGCTCGAAAGCACAACGCCCCCAGGACGCAAATCCTGGGGGCGTGAATGCGGTCGTTGCTGGCCGGCTTACATGCCCATGCCGCCGTGGTTGTGGCCGGCGTGCGCGTCGCCGTCCTTCTTCGGAGCTTCCGCGATGGCGGCCTCCGTGGTGATGAGGAGCCCGGCGATCGAGGCCGCATCCTGCAATGCCGTGCGGACCACCTTGGCGGGGTCGATGATGCCCTTCTCGATCAGGTCGCCGTACTCGTCGGCCTGCGCGTCGTAGCCGAAGTTCGCGCCCTTGGCGTCGAGGATCTTGCCGACCACGATCGAGCCCTCGGTGCCGGCGTTCTCGGCGATCTGGCGGATCGGGGCCTGCAGTGCCCGCTTGACGATGGCGATGCCCGCGTTCTGGTCCTCGTTGTCGCCCTTGGCCGTGATTGCATTCGAGGCCTTGAGCAGCGCAACGCCGCCGCCCGCGACGACGCCTTCCTCGACGGCTGCACGCGTGGCATTGAGGGCGTCGTCGACGCGGTCCTTGCGCTCCTTGACCTCGACCTCGGTGGCGCCGCCGACCTTGATCACAGCGACACCGCCGGCGAGCTTCGCCAGGCGCTCCTGCAGCTTCTCGCGGTCGTAGTCCGAGGTCGTCTCCTCGATCTGCGCCTTGATCTGGCTGACACGCGCCTCGATCTCCTTCTTCTTGCCCGCGCCGTCCACGATCACGGTATCGTCCTTGGTGATCGACACCCGCTTGGCGCGGCCGAGCATGTCGAGCGTGACGTTCTCGAGCTTGATGCCGAGATCCTCGCTGATCGTCTGGCCCTTGGTCAGTACGGCGATGTCCTCGAGCATCGCCTTGCGGCGGTCACCGAAGCCCGGCGCCTTGACGGCGGCGATCTTGAGCCCGCCGCGAAGCTTGTTGACGACCAGTGTCGCGAGCGCCTCGCCCTCGACCTCTTCGGCGATGATCAGCAGCGGCTTGCCGGTCTGCACGACGGCCTCGAGCACCGGCAGCAGCGACTGCAGGCTCGAGAGCTTCTTCTCATGGATGAGGATGTAGGGCTCGTCGAGCTCCGCGATCATCTTTTCGGCGTTGGTGATGAAGTAAGGCGAGAGGTAGCCGCGGTCGAACTGCATGCCTTCGACGACGTCGAGCTCGGTATCGAGGCTCTTGGCCTCTTCCACCGTGATGACGCCCTCGTTGCCGACCTTTTGCATCGCCTCGGCGATCATCTCTCCGATCGCACGCTCGCCGTTGGCGGAGATGGTGCCGACCTGGGCGATCTCGGACGAGTTCTTGACCTTCTTCGCCTTCTTGCCGATCTCCTCGACGACCTGGGCGACGGCCTGCTCGATACCGCGCCTGAGGTCCATCGGGTTCATGCCGGCTGCGACCGACTTGAGGCCTTCGCGCACGATGGCTTGCGTCAGCACGACCGCGGTCGTGGTGCCGTCGCCGGCCAGGTCGTTGGTCTTCTGGGCGGCCTCGCGGACCATCTGCGCGCCCATGTTTTCGAGCTTGTCCTCGAGCTCGATCTCCTTGGCGACGGAGACGCCGTCCTTGGTGGTGCGCGGCGCGCCGAAGCTCTTCTCGATGACGACGTTGCGGCCTTTGGGGCCGAGCGTCACCTTGACGGCATTGGCAAGAATATCGACGCCGCGCAGAATCTTGTCGCGGGCATCGGCGGAAAAGCGAACGTCTTTGGCGGCCATGGGACTAGGCTCCGATTGAATGGATCAGGGATGCAGGTGACCTCGTGCGGGGCGAGGCCATTCCGGTCGGGTTCGAGGCGGTGGTAGGGCGGCCCTTATTTCTCGATCACGCCCATGATGTCGCTCTCCTTCATGATCAGGAGATCCTCGCCGTCGATCTTCACTTCCGTGCCGCTCCATTTGCCGAACAGCACTTTGTCACCCTTCTTGACGTCGAGGGGAACGAGCTTGCCCGCCTCGTCGCGGGTGCCCGGCCCGGCAGCGAGCACCTCGCCCTGCTGCGGCTTCTCGGCGGCGGTGTCGGGGATGATGATGCCCCCCGAAGTCTTGGTCTCGCTGTCCACGCGGCGGACGACGACGCGATCGTGCAGGGGTCGAAACTTCATGGAAATTCTGAACTCCAATTGGACTTTTAGAGCGCGTCTCCGCGCGGGGCGTCGTTTGGCACTTTGATTATTCGAGTGCCAAGTGCCTTGCGGTTCTAGGAGGCCTGCCAGACGAGGTCAAGCGATGGACGCCCAACATTGTTCAATCCAAAGAAGTATGAATTTGATTATTGCAACCCATGCGAGTTGTGGTTAACCTCCGTCTGTTTCGAATGCAGAACGGCTGGGTATCACATCGGATCTAAGAACAAGATGAGGTCTGTCAGTGGGGAATAGAGATGACGCCCGAGACAGGTATGTTGCTCCGGGTTCGCTGCACTCAAAACAACAGAAACTCGAATATGTTTCCGATCTTTTGCTTGAGCTGAAAGAGATGGTCCACAACTATAATCTTTCAACCCTCGAAGGGATGCTTGATCTGGCTCGCGCAGAGGCGCGCCTGAGGTCCAGGGATCTTGGCTGATGCATTAGCGTATGGCGCGGGACACGAGCTGATGGCCGTGCCGCACGATCTCGCCGGCAAGATCGAGCTCCATGAGCAGGACCCGCACCTCCCGCGCTCGCAGTGCCGTTGCACGCACGATCTCGTCGACGTCGATCGGGTGCGCGCCCAGCAAAGACAGCACCTGCTGGCGTTCCTGTTCCCCCGGCTCCGGCGGCGGGCAGCCGACGTCGGGGGGTGGGGCGGAAACGAACTCTGAACCCGCGCCCTCGGTCAATCCCGTCGCGCCGGGCGCAAGTTGCGGCGCAAGCGCCTCGAGCACGTCGCCCGGTTCGGTCACCAGCGTGGCCCCGGATTTTAGAAGCTGGTTGGTGCCCTCGGCGCGCGGGTCGAGCGGATGCCCCGGCACGGCAAACACCTCGCGTCCCTGCTCGCCGGCAAAACGCGCCGTCACCAGCGTACCCGACCGGCGCGCTGCCTCGATGACGAGAACGCCGCGCGCGATTCCCGACACCAGCCGGTTCCGCCGCGGAAAATCCTTGGCGCGTGCCACGAACCCCGGCGGCTGCTCCGTCACGAGGCAGCCCACCGCGCCGATGCGCTCCTGCAGAGCCGCATGCTCCGGCGGATAGACGATGTCGGCCCCGCCTGCGAGCACGGCCACGGTGCCGTGCGCGAGGCTGGCCTCATGCGCGGCCGCGTCGATGCCACGCGCAAGCCCCGACACGATCACAAGCCCCGCCTCCGCCAGTGCGCGCGCGAATGTGCGCGAGAGTTTGAGCCCGGCCGCCGATGCATGGCGCGACCCGACGACCGCGATCGATGGCCGGCTCAGAAGCTCCGGACGCCCTTTGACGTACAGCATCGGCGGCGGCGCATCGATGGCGGCGAGCGCGGCCGGATAGCCGGGCTCGATCGTGAACACCGGTACCGCGCCTGCCTTGCGGGCGGCAACAAGCTCGGCCTCCGCATCGGCCTCGGAGCAGATGCGTACGCCACCCCCTCCCGCGCGCCGCGCGAGTGACGGCAGTGCTGCCAGCGCTTCCTTGGCGCCGCCGCAATGGTTGATCAACTCGCGAAACGTGGCCGGGCCGACCCGCGCGGACCGGATCAGGCGCAGACAGGCGAGGCGTTCGCTGTCGTCGAGAACCGAGACGGGAAGCGGCGCGGCCGTGAACAGGAAAGGCGTGGCGTCACGCTTTGGCACCGATTCTGGGCTCCTGTCCCTTGAGCAGCCGCCGGATGTTGGCCTCATGCTTCCAGAGCAGGAGCAGGGTCATCAGGAGCGAAAGCAGCGCCTCCGGTACGTAGCCGAGCGCAAACAGCGCGAGCGGCGTGACGATGCTGGCGGCAAGCGCGGAGGCCGACGAATAGCGGGTGAGAACGGCCGCCGTCAGCCAGACGCCACAGAAGATCGCCGCCCCCGGCCAGGCAAGGCCGCCGATGACGCCGATGTAGGTCGCCACGCCCTTGCCGCCTTTGAAGCCGAGCCAGACGGGAAAAATGTGTCCCAGGAACGCGGCAAGCCCCGCGATCAGGCTGCCGTCGATCGCAAGTCCGTAACGCGCTCCGACGGCGTAGCCGATGAAGACCGCGAGCGTGCCCTTGAGCGCATCGAGCAGCAACGTCACCGCGGCCAGGCCCTTGTGTCCGGTGCGGAGGACATTTGTGGCGCCGATGTTTCCCGAGCCGATGGCACGGATGTCGCCGACCCCGGCAAGACGGGTGAGCAGCAGGCCGAAGGGAAGGGAGCCGAGTAGGTAGCCGAGCACGGCCGGCGTGACGAGTGCGAGCACCGTGTCGAGCGGCGAGAGCGGCGCCGGCATAAGAAGCGTCTCTCCGGCCGCACCGAGCAGAACAGCCGGTGCCGCAGAGGCGCAATCGGCGAGAAGCACGCCGATGAGAATGAGGACGCCGCGAGACTTGATCATGAAGGGGCCGCCTGTCAGCCTGCAACGCGCATAGGCTAGTGGCTGCCATGCAATCCGGCAACGGGAGATCGGACGAACGGTCGTGCATTCGCCGACGCATGCCGATCGTCGCGGATCTGCTAAATCGAAGCTCTGAAGGAAAAGGAATGTGTGAAGGAGCCGGCCGGTTGCGGCCGCTTCGATCTGTGCCCTGTCTGTGTTCGGCAGGGCTCCGAGAACAGCCCGGCTGAGTGATGTGCGCAGCGCCCGATCGCTGGCACAACCTGCGGGCAGTTAGTTTCGTCCGCTTCGCGCGATCCCCTCCGGCTCGACGGTCATGACGATGCGCGAAAGCGAACGTAGGAACGCATCGCGCTGCGTCGGCGCGAGTGCGGCTAGTATCTTTTCGTCGGTCGAGCGAGCGGCCGGCTCCGCAAGGCGAAGCGCATTCTCGCCCCTGTCGGTCAGGCGCACGGCATAGCGACGTGCGTCGCGTCGCGTGCGCCGGCGCTGGACCAGCCCCCGCGAGGTCAATCGCCGGACAATGTCGGCCATCGTCGAGCGATCGATTCCGGTTCGTTCCACGAGCGTGGTCTGGCTTGGCTCGTCGCTATTGGCGATTGCCATCATGACCGCGAACTGCCGCGGCGTGAGGCCGACCTCGCCGACGCTCACCGCAAACATCTCATCTGCACATTGACCGGCTCTATGCAGAAGATGCAGCGCCGACGACGTCTTGTCGTCTCCGTTGTCATGTTTCATTCGTCATCATGTCCTCTTGCTTGCGTTGGTTCCCCGATGACCCAGTCCCCAAAAATAGGCGGGACTCCACAATCCTGCCTGGCGTGTCCAAAACGCTGCGACTATGCAGGAGCATCGCGCTCCCTTGAATTGGACGAAAGATATGACCGCACACAGCAGATCTGCTATTGATCATGGCGATCTTAACCCCACATTGCGGAGTATTTCCGTACGCACGGATTCGGATGGGCTGCTCACGCATTATCCGCATGGCGCTCCGTTGAATGAGTTTGAGACGAAGTCGAGGCCCCGGTGTGACGCCGGCCCCGCGAGTCATCTCACGTGAACAGCCAAGATGTAATGCCCGCACGACGCGCGAGTTCCCCAATTCCATTGTCCAGCATCAAAAAAGACTCCCTGCTGGCCCGTCCGGGAATCCACGACGCCCCGTCTTTTCTCGCACGATAGGCAGCCATCAGGGCGTCCCAGGTCTCGACATCGAACGGGCGGTCCGCCGGCGCACCCGCGTTCGTCCGTTTGAGGTCTTTCTGACAACCCATCCAGGTATGCGCAGCCTGCCAGGCTTCGGCGCTGGCGGGTAGGTTGTGGCGGGCCTTTAGCTGCGAAATGGCCAGCACGCCCGCCTCCCGCGGATGCGGACCGATTTCGAGCGTCGCCGCCCGCACGCCCCGCCGCCGGATCGAGAACAGTCTGCATTTGTCGCGGGCGAGCCGGTCGGCATACTGGTCGGCGCAGTTCTGCATGGCGTGCGCTTCCGCCAGGATCGTCTCGTGGTCGAGCAGCGGCACGAACGAGAAGCCGCGTGCGTCGCCCGGCTCGAGCCAGGGATCGGAGAGTGCGCCACGGCGGAGCTGCAACACGAGGCGCATCCGGTTGAGCCAGCTCTTGGTCGCGCAGACGGCCGTGTCGAGCGCCATCTCCGGCCGCCACGGCACGACGATGAGGCCGCGGGCACGCGAAAGATCCGCGTTCGAAAACCAGGCATAGGCGGCGAGCAGCCCGAACAGCTTCTCCGGGTCTCCCGGCTCGACGAACACCGCCTGCTGCGCAAGCCAGAGCGCGAAGTAGTCGTCGCAGGCCCGGGCTCCGAAAATGACGGATGCGAGCCAGAAGGCGCTGCTCCCGGCCGAGGTCGGCAAGTGGTTGGCGATGCGTCGCGCGAAGATGTCGGACCTGGGCAGCATCTGAAGCGAGCCGCGGAAAGCTTCGGGCGGCAGCCGCCGCAGCCACAGCGGCAGGTCGAGCGTCGATGCAACGTCTCTGAGCGGCGCTCCCTGGGTCACGAGAGCGAGCGCCTTCTGCCGCCGCCGCTGTGTGCCTTGCCGCCCTGCGAGCACGTAAAGGGCGCCGGGAAACGCAGTTGCTAAATCGTAAAATCGCGGGGAGAGGGCAACGAGCCTGCGGATGCTGGCGCGTCGCGAGATGTCGAAACGGTTGACGAACTTGTCGAGGTCGCGCGCGTCCTCGTCGCAGAGCGCGACCTGCGCC
>JAFKKW010000337.1 GCA_017304275.1 Hyphomicrobiales bacterium
GAAGCGTCAGCACGGCCGCCTTCACATCCTCGACGGCGACAAGCTGCGGGATGTGCTGCGGGCAGTTGCGGTCCCAGGCCTCGATTTCGAAAACGATGCACCGCTCCGCGACGGCGTGGCCCTGCGTCGGACGCAACCGCGCGAGCAACGCGTCGTCGTTCTCGACCACGCGCGCACGGCCCCAGATCTTGACCCGCCGACGCCGCGCGTAATCCATGACGAAAATGAAGGCGCGCGGGTTCTCGGCGAGATTACCCGTCGTGATGTATTGCCGGTTTCCCGAAAGATCCGCGAAAGCGAGCGTCCGCTCGTCCAACACGTTGAGGAAACCCGGCGGCCCGCCGCGATGCTGGATGTACGGCTGCCCCTCGGCGTTCGCGGTACCGAGATAGAACGAGCGCGCGGCGCCAATCTGCGCGGCAAGATCCGGCGTGACGGCGCTCGCCCAACCCTTCGCCTGCTCCATGTGGGCATAGACCGCGCGTGAGCCGTTCCGCTCCTGCTCGGCCTTTACCGATGGCGTGAATGCGATGTCGGAAACAGGTCGCGCCATGCTCGTCACTCCAGGTCGTGATGATGCGTCGGCTGCGACCTCTCAGATCGCCGGCATGCCGACGAAACCAGGGAGTGCCTTGACCCGCTGCACCCAGGCCGCGACCGCCGGATAACCATCGAGCGACACCCCGCCTTCGTGACTAAGCGCGACATAAGGCATGCATGCGATGTCGGCGATTGTCACGCGGTCGAGCGCCAGCCAGGAGTTACGCGCCAAGTGGTTCTCCATGAGCCCGAAAATGTGCGCTGTCTTGTTACGCGCGGCCTCGGCATCGAGCTTGTAGCCGAACTTGTCGTGCAGCCGCGCGTCGTTGGGCCCCCGCGCGATCTCGTTCTCGGCCACCATCAACCATCCCGTGACGAGCGTGAGACCTACGGCATCCGTCGGCAGCCACATTTCGCCGCCCCATTTCCGCGCCATGTAGACGAGGATCGCTTGGCTATCGCGCAACACAAGGCCGCCGTCCTCGAAAATCGGAAGGTCGCCGAAGGCATTGAGGTCGATGAACGGCGGCCTCTTATGTGCGCCGCCGAGAAAATCCACGGGAACGACATCGAGCGGCACGCCGAGCAGCGCTGCCAACAGGCGCACTTTGTAACAGTTCCCGGACAACTCGAGATCGTAAAGCTTGGCGGCCATGTCGCGCTCCTGAATAGAGAGTTTCTCCTGCCAACTTGACTGGCGCATCCGCGATTGATGCGATAGACAGAAAGCGCAATAAATATATTTGCAAAAAATGGAATAATAATACCATGGACCGCTTCCGCGCCATGAAGGCCTTCATCGCGGTTGCGGATGCAGGCAGCCTGTCAGCGGCGTCGCGCCGCATGGGAACACCGTTGGCCAACATAAGCCGACTGCTTTCGCAGCTGGAGCGCCAACTCGACTGTGTGCTCATCGAGCGCACCACGCGCCGCATGGCACTCACAGCGGCAGGACGCGACTACCTGGATGCCTGCAGACACGTCATCGAAACGCTTGAGGCGTCAGAGAACCGCATAGCAGGTCAGTCCGAGGAACTGGTCGGGGCAATCGCCATTACCGCCCCTGTCAGTTTCGGCCGTCTACAAATCCTGCCCCTTGTCACCGAATTTCTTTGCATCCACCCGCACCTCGACGTGCGCCTGCTGCTGACCGATCGCAACATCGATCTTGTCGAGGAAGACATTGACGTCGCGGTCCGCATTGGGGATTTGCGGGATTCGGGTTTGCTTGCGAAGCGTGTCGGATCATTGCGCCTCGTGGCCTGTGCGTCGCCGCGCTTACTGAAGAGCCGAGCCATCCTCTCCGCGCCGTCCGATCTCGCGGATCGGCCCTGCATCACCTTCAGCGGCCTCACGCAGGGCGGCTCTCGCTGGGTGTTCAAGAGCAAACGCCACGGCCGCAAGGCCGTACGCGTACACCCCCGACTCGACGTCAACACCGCCGAGGCCGCCGTCGACGCTGCCATATCCGGCGTCGGAATCGCGCGCGTGCTGTCATATCAGGCTGAGGCAGCGATCCAGAGCGGGCGCCTTGCGCCGCTTCTGCAGCACTTCGAGGACACCCCCATTCCGATCCATCTGGTCTACCGGGCGACCCGCTCGGACATTCCGCGCGTGAGACGCTTCGTCGAATTTGCGGCCGCGCGCCTCCGACAGCGCCACCCGTCTCGCGCAACGTAAAATGATAGTCCCGTCACGAGCCGGGCTCCGCCAGTTCGCCAATCGGCATTGCGTCGAATTGGGTGATCTCGTCCGGAGGAAGCGCGGTGCCGGGCATGGGAGCGATCATACTCATGCAGCCTTGCTCGATAGATGTGCGAACCGGCGATGAGATCGGTCTAGAGGGGTTGAATGGAGACAATGGCGCCACTGCAGCGGCGCAGTTTGGTGCCACGTATCAGTTCGACAACATCGCGATGAGCGGCCTTCGCCGTGGCACAAAAGCGAGCTAGTACGCGACGATCGATGCGTCGTCTGAGGCAGAGGAGGTCCTGATATAACGCGAGCGGGTTGCCCCAAAGAAGACGATGCGCATCGCAAAATAAGCTGCCGTCACAGCGCCGGCCGCCAGCAGTCCGGCTCCCGCCATCTCCTGATCGGAAGCGAGGTATGCATTGCAGAGCCGCACCGGTGCGGCCATATAGGCCCATCCCATCACGCCGAGCGCGGAGACAACGTGCGCGTTGAGCACGCCTTTGACGATCGGGCTGGCTTGGCCATAGCTCCAGGCCAACGCCACGCCTGCGACGGGCAAGCTCACGAATTTTGCAGCCTCGAAGCGCATGTCAACGAGCGCCGCATCCATCGCGCGGGGCAGCATCCAGAACATCGCAACCCCGAGCGTCAACAGCAGGCCGGTCGACCCGCCCCGGTTCCATGTCGCGACGTAAGGGGCTGCGGCGGCGGACGAGATGCGTCCGAATCCCATGCCGATGAACACAAGAAGCGGCATCTGCACCAGCATGTGGGTCACAAGGCTCGCTTCGAGGAACTGGCGGCCGAGCGGAGAGGCGAGGGACACCAACCCCGCAACGCATACGGCGAGAAAGATCGGCTGGCTGCGCGTAGGAGTCATGGCGCCGCCGTTTCGAGGTGGGCGAGGATGGAGTCCGCCTCGCCGAGGTCGAAAATTCGCGACAATCGTCCGTCCGCGCCGACGTAATGGATCGCCGCGTTGTGCACGAATCCACCCTCGCCGTCGGGAACGACGGTCACGCCGAACGCGACCAGCAGGCGCGCAAGATCATTGGCCTGGCGCGGCCGTCCGACGGTCCAGATGACGGGATCGGCTCCGTGATGACGTCCGTATTCGGCGAGCCTCGCGGGTGTGTCCCGCTCGATGTCGAACGAAAGGCTGACGAGCCGCACGCGATCGACCAGCCCTCGCGCGGAGAGAGCGGACTGGATCTGCAGAAATTCCTGTCCGAGCGACGTGCAGATTGTGGGACAACTCGTGTAGACGAACTCCACCAGCAGCGGTCGCCCGGCGCTGAGTAGCGGAACGCCCATCCCTGTGCCGGTGACGATATCGACCGCGGGGATCGGCCGGGGCGCGCGTTCGACCGCGAGCCGGCGTGCCGTCTCGGTCGTGAATGCGGCGAAACCGTCGGACGCCTGCCAGATCGTAAGGAAACCGCCCACGATGACGACCGTGCTCGCGAGCGCCGTGGCAATTGCCGGCCGTATCCTCACGGTGCCGTGCCGGCACGTCTTACGAAGCGGACCAGAAACATGGCAAAGCCCGCGATCGCGAGCGCGGCGAATACCACCGAGATATGATCGATGCCAATCCATGCCGGTTCATGCACTGCCCAGCGGCGCGGAACGCTCGATGCACCAGCAATGAGGAAGAGGAGCACGAAGCCCAGCCCGCCGGTGAAATAGATGGCATACGACGTCGCGCTCGCGCCGGCGAGCCGCTCGCCGGTGCTTTCTCTCGTGAGCCACGCCATGAAGCCCCACACCATCGCCACCTCACCGATCAGGAGATAGAAGTGGAAGTGTCCTGGCACCCATAGCGTATTGTGCATCACCTTGTTGACGACGATCATGCTGTCGAGAATGGCAGGAATGGATCCCGCGGACCATCCGAAGACGCCAGTGACAAGAAGCGCCGACGCGAGATCCCATCGCATGCCCGATCGATGCAGGTAGGCGATCAGGGAGAAAGTCGTCACGGCGATCAGGGGGATGCCGCTCGCGTACGATACCACCTGTCCCACAACCATTGCCCAACCCGGCATGACGGTGTCCTGCAGGAGATGATGCGGGTAGACGGCAAGGACGAACAGAAGCGTTGCGGCCCATGCGCCGACAAAAACTCGTGACGTCTTCCAAGGGCGCCCGGTGTATTGAGGAATGATCTCGTAGACAGCGATCACCGCCATGTAAATGCTGGCATTGATGAAAACGTGGCCGAAGAAGTAGATCATGTTCTTCGCAAGCAGCGCATCGATGGCGAACTCCGGCGCGTAGAGATTGATGAGGCTGATGCCGATAACGGCCGCGCCGACGACGATGCCAAGCCCGTTGAAGAGAGTTACGACGGCGCTAGCGACCACCGTCGGCGGCGGAACGTCGTCCTGTTCGCCGGTGAGGAGAAGCGGCCACCCCATCGCCCGCCCAAGGCTGCCGTATCGCTGGATCAGCGCGCGGCCCGTCTCCAAATAGAACAGGAGAAAGCCAACACCGACGAGCATCAGGCCGAGAAGATAGATGGCGGCGGCGCCTGGTTCCCACACGCCGCCCGATTGGGCTGGGAGCGGATAGAGGAACGTCCACGCGCCCGCAAAGCCCCAGACGAAGATCGAGGCGAGAATGCACACGACACCGGCCAGAGAAAGCCCGAGCATGGCATTGTACACCCATCCGGTGAGGGCGACATACCGGGCCAGAAAGAACCACATGATAGCCGCGCCGGTGAGCCCCGCTGCGCCGACCATGCCGATGCCGTGGGCCGTCATCACCTGATAGAAATAGATCGGTTCGACGGCAACGAGCCCGCCCTGAGCAAGTTTCATCGTCAATCCGAACAGCATCATCAGAACGATCACCGCGCCGCTCAAGGCCAGCGTGAGTTTAACGCCACCGAGCGCCGGCACCCCACCCGTGTCTCTCGGGGCACGATGCGCATCTAAGGCAATGTCGGTCATGGCTCACCCCTATTCCTGGATCACCTTGAATTCGTCGGTCATTCCGTGATGTGCCAGCCCGCAGTACTCCATGCAGAGCACACGATAGGCGCCGGGCTCCCTGAACGTATATTTTACGCGATTGACGACTCCGGGCATGGCTTGCGTTTGAAACAGCAAGACGCCTTGCGGGTCATAGATGCCGACGCCATGATTTACGTCATGGCTTTGCACATTGAAGAGCACGGGCGTCGCCGCGGGGATCTCCTTTCGCGAGAGCTCCCAACTCCATTGGCTCGCGGTCACGTCGACGGTGACGACCCCTTCCGACGCCTCGGCCTCGTGAGGCCACGGACGGAGAGAAACGTAGGTCACGACGAACCCTATGACCGCGAGTGCAACCATCAGCTGAACACGGTTCTTTTCGACAGCCTGCTTGTTAGGCTCGCCGTGCGACGTGCTCGCGAGCACGCTCGCGGCAAAGACGACGGCAACGAGCCCAATCAGGAGTAGCGAAACGAAGAGGATCGTGCCCTGCATGCGGTCTCTCCCGAAAAAAGGCGAGCTTAAGCGATGGCTCGGACTTTCGGAGGGGCCACAAACGGCAAGAATTATGAGTCCACGGACGACAGGGCGCCGCTAGGGTCTGTCCGAATTTTTTCGAATGCGAACAGACCCTGACTTTTCGATCTTATCGGAAAACCGGTTCCGGATTTTCCGGAAGCACTCTAGTCAGCGCCGACGTGAGGGAGCATCGCTAACCTGGCTCGCGTTCGATCGTCCGACATGGCCGCGATAGACGCCAAGCCGCCGTGCTTCGCATCGATCGTCTCTGCTACACGCACGGTCTCCGCATCTCCTATGCGTGTCGTGTGCTTTCCGTAGCGACGCGTGGAAGCACATCAAACGTATGGTAGGGCGGCGGCGAGGAAAGACTCCACTCCAACGTTGTCGCTCCGGCTCCCCACGGGTTCCCATCCGCTTGGACCTTCCTGCGGAAGGCCAGCACGATGCAGAAGCCGAAAACAAGCGTTCCTACGGCCGTCGTATAGGCACCGATTGACGATACGGCGTGCCAAAGGTGAAAGGCGTCCGGGTAATCCACATACCTCCGCGGCATTCCGGCCAATCCGAGAAAGTGCTGCGGGAAAAATATCATGTTTGCGCCGACGAAGGTTATGTAGAAGTGCGCGCGCCCCCATGCTTCCGGCAGCATGAAACCCGACATCTTCGGGAACCAGTAGTAGAATCCGGCAAAGATCGCGAACAACGATGCGAGCGACAGCACGTAGTGGAAATGCGCAACGACATAGTATGTGTCGTGCAAGATCCGATCGACGCCTGCGTTGGCCACCATGACGCCGGTTACGCCGCCAATCGTAAAAACGAAGATGAAGGCGAGCGCCCAAAGCATCGGAACCGTGAAGCGGATCGACCCTCCCCACATCGTCGCGAGCCACGAAAAGATCTTAACCCCCGTCGGCACTGCGATCACCATCGTGGCGAACGTGAAATACACTTGCGTGTTCACGCCCACGCCGCTGGTAAACATGTGATGCGCCCAGACGATGAACCCGATCATCCCGATCGCCACCATGGCGTAGACCATCCCGAGATATCCGAAGATGGGCTTTTTCGAGAACGTCGAGACGACGTGACTGATGATGCCGAACGCCGGGAGCACCATGATGTAGACTTCCGGGTGACCGAAGAACCAGAACAGGTGCTGATAGAGAACGGGATCTCCGCCACCTGCTGGGTTGAAGAAGGTGGTTCCGAAATTCCTGTCCGTCAGCAGCATGGTGATGGCGCCCGCTAGAACAGGCAAAGAGAAAAGAAGCAGGAACGCGGTGACAAGTATCGACCATGCAAACAGCGGCATCCTGTGCAGCGTCATCCCCGGCGCCCGCATGTTGAAGATCGTCGTGATGAAATTGATCGCGCCCAGGATCGAGGACGCCCCGGCGAGGTGCATGGACAGGATCACGAAGTCCACCGCCGGCCCCGGATGACCGGAGATCGACAACGGCGGATAGAGCGTCCAGCCCGTTCCTGCTCCACTTGAGGACGCGGTTCCCGGAACGAACGCTGAAATCGCAAACAGCACCGCTGCCACGACCAACAACCAGAAGGAGATGTTGTTCAGCCGGGGGAATGCCATGTCTGGCGCACCGATCATCAACGGTACGAACCAGTTTCCAAATCCACCGATGAGCGCGGGCATGATGAAGAAGAAGATCATCACCAAGCCATGCGCGGAGACGATGGCGTTATAGATCTCGTGATTGCCGAAATATTGGACGCCGGGATCCTGAAGCTCGATCCGGATCAGGAGAGAGAGTACAAATCCCGCCAAGCCCGCCATGCCTGAAAAACACAGGTAGAGCGTCCCGATATCCTTGTGGTTGGTCGAGAAGATCCAGCGACGAAGGCCCTGTGGCCGGTCCGTCGATGCAAGTGCATTTGCCATGATGCTCTCCCATACCGAGAGGCTTGAAAGCCGCCATCGCTCACTCAGCGGCGTCGATCGGTGTGATTGGGGCTTCTCGAAGGGGCGTCTTGAAAACCGGTGGACGTCGTCATCGTGACGAACAGGACGCAACAGACCACACGGCGCCTGCTGCAACCCCGCAAGCCTCGTTCGGGACAGCCCAATCACACCACGAGCGATCAGCCTCTGCCACGGACATATGTATCGTAATACGATATATATGTCCAGCCGTCTGATCCCGTTCGGAACGAGGAGCGGCATTCGCTCCCTGTGCCGCAGCCGACCGTTTAGTCACTAAACCAATCGATGTGGGGTGATGGCTCGGCAGAGCTGCCTGAGCTCCGAGTCAAAGCCCGCTGTCGCTCAGCATGAACCGGGCTCTGTAGTCACGCGGTCCGGCCCCATACCGCGACTTGAACCGCCTGCTGAAGTGCGGAATGCTGGTGAAACCCCAACTGAAGGCGATGTCCGAGATCGAGCGGTGCATCTGCGCGTGATCCTCAAGGGACTGTCGGCATCGCTCTAGCCGACTCATCACGATGTGCTCCTCGAGGGATGTGCCGTCCTCGGCTAACAGCTCATTGGCGTAACGGATACTAATACCAGCCGATGCAGACGCCATTGCGGGATTCAATTCAGGATTACTGAGCAGATGATCAATTCCGAACTTGAGGCGCAGGCGCGTAGCAAGCCGCGGCGAAGAAACAGCAACCGGCTGCATTTCGGTCGTGGCCGTATAGGCAATGACGATAAGGTCCAAGATTTGTTCTGACAGCCGGATAGCCAAGCGTTCCTCGACCCTGTTCATCGCGGACGGAAGGGCAGCGGCCAACGCAGCGACAATTTTGACGACAGGATTGCTGCAGTCGAACTTGTGGCCGGCGATTGGAGCGTGACGGCCAAGCCGGGTTTCGATTTGCGCGCGCGGCACTGTAATGACGCTGGCCACCGTGGCAGCGCGGTAGTCAGCGGTGAAGGCCCGGCGCGTATCGACGAGCACGAGATCTCCGGCGATGGCCGTCGTCTCGCGGTCGCCTTGGATAAAGGTCGCTTTGCCGGCTACATTCAAACAGAGCTGTATATCGTCATGGTCGTCCCGCGCGGCATCTTTGCTCGTGCGCACGACAGTGCAAGGTTCACAGTCGAAGGTGGCAACGCTCAAGCAAGCAAGCGACCCCGCTTCGATCTCTCCTCGAAAACTTTGGCCGCTTCCCGACTTGAAACTGTGGCGCACAAACGCGCGTGTCGCCGCTTCCCGCCAAAAGGCGGCCTGCTCGTGGGGGCGCAAGCTTGCGGTTGAAAGTGAAACGGTGGGCAAATGGGGCGTTCCCCGCTAGTGCCGGGTCGGACAAGCCAGGGCGCCGGATGAGGCAACCCAATCTTTTCTAATCACTGTAAAGATCCGTACGTGGCGAGTCGACTGAACAGTAGTCACAATTCACAAGGCCTTGAATACGCTCAAAGATATACATGGGCAAGTTTGCCCAATTTCCGGTTGCGTTTTAGCCGTCTTCAGACGTTCTGCGTCCCCACCAGCAATCAAAACCCTTTCAATCACTTGCCTCGACGCAGGCGAGCAGGAGACGTGCGCATGTTCACGAACAAAGCAATCGAGGTTCAGGCGACGCTGGCAGCATTGGATGCATCCCAGGCGATTATCGAATTCGCCACTGACGGAACTATCCTCACCGCCAACAAGAATTTCCTGGATGCCGTCGGCTATACGCTTGAGGAAATTCGAGGGCAGCATCACCGCATGTTCGTGGCTGAAAACGAGCGGGGAAGCGCAGAGTATCGACAATTCTGGGAGGCGCTCAATCGCGGGCAGTACCAGTCCGCCGAATATCTGCGTATCGGAAAGGCCGGCAAGGAGATTTGGATCCAGGCAACCTACAACCCCGTCTTCTCCAACGGGAAACCCGTCAAAGTTGTGAAGTTCGCAACGGATATCACGCAGCGAAAGTTGCAGAATGCCGACTATGAAGGCCAGCTCAAGGCGATCAGCACGTCTCAGGCCGTCATCGAGTTCAAGCTCGACGGCACGATCCTGACCGCGAATCCGAACTTCCTCAATGCCGTGGGCTACACGCTCGACGAGGTGCGCGGGCAGCACCATCGGATGTTCGTCGACGAAAATGAAAGAAGCACCCAGGCTTATCGGCTGTTCTGGGAAGCTCTCGGCCGCGGAGAATACCAGGCCGCGGAATACAAGCGCATCGGCAAGGGCGGCCGCGAAGTTTGGATCCAGGCCTCCTACAATCCCATCTTCGATTACAAGGGCCGGCCCTTCAAGGTCGTGAAGTATGCCACCGACATCACCAAGGCGGTGCAGGACCGCTTGAGAAAAGCATCGATCCAGCAGGCGCTCGATGTCGATATCGGACGGATCACCGACGCCATAGCCAACACCAACGACCAGGTTGCTTCGGCGGCGAGTTCATCGGAGGAGACGTCGACCAACGTCCAAGCCGTTGCGACCGCGGCGGAGGAGCTTGTGGCCTCGGTCAAGGAGATCGGGCGGCGCGTCGACGAGCCAGCGCAAATCTCCAAGCGGGCGGTGGACCAGGGGAACGTCACGAACCAGATCGTCGGGGGCTTAGCGGATGCGGCAGGGCGTATCGGGCAGGTGGTCGAGCTCATCAACTCGATCGCCTCGCAGACCAACCTCCTGGCCCTCAATGCCACCATCGAGGCGGCGCGCGCGGGTGATGCGGGCAAGGGATTTGCTGTCGTTGCGCAGGAGGTCAAGGCGCTTGCCGGCCAGACCGCCAAGGCGACGGCCGAGATCGGACAGCAGATCGCCATGGTTCAAAGCGGCACCAACAACGCCGTCGATGCGATCAAGGCCATCACGGGGATCATCTTCTCCATCAACGATATCGCGAGCGGCATCGCCGCGGCTGTGGAGGAGCAAAGCGTCGTCACCCAAGACATCTCCGCCAACATGCAGACCGCGGCCATCGGCGTTCAGATGATCAGCGAGAACATGAGCAAGATTGCCACGGCCACGAGCTTGGCAAGCGAATCCACGCGCAAAGTCAAAGAAGCCTCCGTCGCGCTCGTGTCCTAGAGGACGGCGTAGCGTCCAACACGAGGAGGCTTGGGCTATGGCCGAAATCGTCAAGTTTCGCCGGCATTCTCCGCCGCGGGATCCGGAAAGCTGTGAGGCGTTGGATATTCTGGTCGGGTTGCGATCCGTGCAGCAATCGGCGCGCCTCGCCGCCTCGGATGTCGAAAGCGCCATCGAGATGATCCAGACTCAGCTTGAGGGTATCCGCAAACAGATCGACGCGATCCCCGATGCCGAGGTCTCGGAACGATTGGCGCGCGATCACGCGATCCTCACGGACGCGCTTCAGTACGCAAGGGAAAAGGCGGTCTCCATCATCGGCGACCCCTCGGCGGAGTACGTCTCGAGCGGCGTCACTCAGTCGCCGCCTCCGTCTTGAAAGAGCCTTTCGGCAATGGAGCGTGGCGGGGTGTCTCGCCACGCGATATGCCGTCTCTTAATATGGTCGCGGCTGCCAAACAGGCGCGCCAAAGGTGGGTATCCGCGAAGGGCTAGCGCGGGATCACACCGCATGCGGTGGCCGTATCATGTTCGCAGCCGGTGGACGCCTTTGAGCTGCACACCGCCAGCGGCGCTACGTGTGCTCTTCGCGTTGGACGCCTGATGGACACCGAAAACGAAACGCCGGAAATGATCTCGCTCATCAAGAGGAATAATTGCGCTGTGCCGTGCGGCGTGCCGCCCGGACGTATCGCGATATGATGGGCGCTAACGGATCGGTTGAACGGCGCGCTCGCGGACGCTCGTCCACTGGCACCGCCCCGTCTGGGCGAGCACACGGAGACGGTGCTGAAGAACGTGAATCATCGGTCTCATCAAAGACCTGGAGCGTGATTGCGATTCAACCAAGACCAATCACGCTCTAAGCATCGATCGGCGGAGCGTCAGAACTGTTCCGATTTTTCCGAGACTTCCTGGTACCACTTGCGCCGCGTACCGACGGCCGCGCGCATCTTCCAGCCCATGGTCTTCGGCGCGCTTTCGATCTTCTGTACGAGCTCGCCGATACGCCCGCGGATGAGATCCGCTTCTGTGGGTTTGATTGACGGAAATTCCGACAGATAGTCCGGCACGCGCTTGAGGTTGGTCGTGAACGTATAATAGAAGCCCCAGTCCTGGCGCATCAGGTCCACGATGTAATCGGTGTCGATCGATTTCGCTCCCGGCTGCTGGTGCGAAAGCGGATGCTCGAGCATCAGGACGATCGTGTCCTTGAAGTCCTTTAGGTTGATCTCGACGATCTGCATCTTCTCGAGCAGAAGGTCGGTGTTGCAGATCGTTGGGCTGTCGAGATGAAGCCGGCCCTTGAAGGGCACTTTGTGGCAGAAGTTGAGCTCGTCAGCGAACACATCGACATTGAGCTTTGTGTCCTTGTGCAGGTAGATGTGGCGCGAGCCTGCCGACGCGACATAGACGCCCTCGTCAGGAACGTAACCGCGTGCCGTCAGAAACTCCCGGATGGCTCGGTTCTGCTTCTTTTCTGCTCCGAAATCGACGTCGGTGAGGACACGTTTCATGTCCTGAAACAGGTGCAGATTGTTCGGACACTGGAGCCGGTAGGCGATGGAGCCGAGTATGCGGAGTCGTATACCGTTCTCCTCTGCATCGCGCACGAGGGCCAGCGCCTCGTCGAG
>JAFKKW010000066.1 GCA_017304275.1 Hyphomicrobiales bacterium
GCTCGCGCTGCACCTGCAAAGCCAGCTCGCGCGTCGGGGCGATGATCAGGGCCAGCGGCGCGGCGGCCTGCGGCAGGCGTTCCGCGTCGCCAAGCAGCGCCGGGGCCATGGCCAATCCGAAGGCCGCCGTCTTTCCCGAGCCGGTCTGGGCAGAGACGAGTAAATCGCGGCCTGCCGTGCCGGCTTCCAGAACCGCGAGCTGCACTGCGGTAGGCGTCGCGTATCCGCGCGCGGCGAGGGCGCGTGCGAGCGCGGGATGAGCCGACAGGAAGGTCATGATGAGATACTTTTCGAATGAAGGCGGCGACAACGGCTCCGTCGACGGGCCGGCGGCGCACACTGCGGGGGATTTCGTGATCGGCGATGCCTAGCCGGTTTTGGCCGTTCCCACCAGCGGACATGTTGGCTCGCCTCGATATTGGTTAGTCCGGCTGAAATTGCTGCCCTCCCTAGGACATCGCGGCGTTTTTCTTGACACGAGCCGGGGCGATCACGAAACGTTCGCGTTCATCGCGGAGGTGTTTCCATGTGCAGGCTGTTCTCGTTCCCGGTGTGGTTGGTGCTGTCGCTGGTCTGGACCGGTGCCGTCGCCTATTTCGGCTATACGACGGCGCCGCACGTGCCGATGGACATGTCGCCGTCCGATCCCGCAACGCAGGAAGCCCTGCGCGCGGCGACGGGCAAGCACGCCGTCATGTTCGGCCTGCTCGCGGCCGTGCCGCCCGCCATCGCGCTCGTCTTCGGGCGGCTTGTCTGCCGCAGGTAGTCACGCCGCGCCGGGGCCGGGATCGTCGTTGATCGGATCGGGACGGCGATCGTTCGCACCTGCCACCGATTTCATCCAGCGGGGCTGGAAGGCGACGACCGTGCCGGCGGTCGTCCGTCGCGCCGCCTCCGGCTGATAGGCGACCCTCAGCAGGCGCAGTTGCTCCACGGTTCCGTTCGGCTTGCGAAGAGGAAGGACGTCGCCCTCCCTGAGGCCGACCAGGGCGAGGCCGCGCAGCGTCGTGATGGGAAGCGCGAGGCCCTGGGTCGCGCTCTTCTCGTCGCGCGTCAGGACGCGCTGGTCCGTGAGCGCGCCATCGACGCTGAACTCGACGCGGCTTTCGATGGTCGCAACACGGTGGTCGATGGTGTGGTCGAGCAGCAGCGTCGCGTTGGCAAGCTTCTCGCGCAGGAGGTCGAGGTAGGGTCTGCCGTAGTCCTTCGACGTGAGCAGGGACTGGAGAAACGTGAAGTCCTTGGCCGTGAGAAAGCATTCGTGAGACGTCATCGCAGGCTCCTTCCGCCCGGCCGGGGGCTCCGGTCGCGGCGCAGGGTTCAGGTTTTGAGATGAGTGGGCGTCCCCCTGGCGCGGCCGACGCGGTCGCCGGGCCAGGGCTACAGTCCTGCGATGAGCTGACCTGTGCGGAACTTCAGCGAGGCGGCGGCCATCGGCTCAATGCTTGCGACGTTTCAAGGTGCGGCAAGCCTACAGACTTCTCGCGCGCGAGGGAAGCATCGCGCTCCGCCGGCGGGTGTTGCGGCGCGGCGCTTGACGGCGGAAGCGAACACCGTCAGGAACAAAACATGACCGACCGCCTCATCAGCGGAGCGAAGCGCGAGACCGATGCCTACGAGGCGTCGATCCGGCCGCGCTCGCTCGACGACTTCGTGGGCCAGGAGCAGGCACGCGCCAACCTTCGCGTCTTCATCGCGGCGGCGAAGACGCGCGGGGACGCGCTCGACCACGTGCTGTTCGCCGGTCCGCCGGGTCTCGGCAAGACGACGCTGGCGCAGATCATGGCGAAGGAGATGGGCGTCGGATTCCGCGCGACGTCCGGGCCGGTGATCTCGAAGGCGGGCGATCTCGCGGCCCTGCTCACCAACCTCGAAGAGCGCGACGTGCTCTTCATCGACGAGATCCATCGGCTCA
>JAFKKW010000338.1 GCA_017304275.1 Hyphomicrobiales bacterium
CGACATTGCCCGCCAGAAGCTGGCCGACGCCCGGGCGCGGTTCGACGCGGAAAAGCAGCTTGGCGGGGAAGCCGCCACGATCGCACTCAATTCACCGCATGAGGGAATTGTCTCGCAGGTAGTGGTGAGCTTGGGAGACCGTGTCGCAGCCGACAAAGCGATCGCCACCGTGGCAAGCGCCGACCACTTAGTCGTCATGCTCGGGTTAGAGCCAGAAGATGCCGCGCGCGTGAAGTCCGGTCTGAGCGTGCACCTTGATGCCGTTTTTGATGAACCTGTATCCAAAACCGCCACCATTAGCGCTGTTGGTCGCGTCATCAATCCGGCGACACGGCTGGTCGACGCGATCGCCACCATGCCGGATGACAAAGTGAGTCAACTAATGATCGGCACGATAGTCACGGCCAACGTCGTTCTTGGGTCGCATACATCCTTGGTCGTCACCATGTCGGCGGTGCTCAAGGCTGCCACGGGCGACCCCGTGTTTGTGGTTCAAGCCGGCAAAGCCAAGCGCGTGCCCGTTGTTTCCGGGTTGCCTGCCGGCGAGAAGCTGATCGCGGTCACTGGATCTCTGTCGAAGGGCGACGAGGTGGTGTCGGTTGGCAATTTCGAGCTCAGCGATGGCGCGGCCGTCAGGACTCAACCATGACGGAAATCGTTCAGAAGGCCTTTCTGCGCCGCAGATCGCTGCTCTTCACACTCGCGGCGCTCATCATCGCGGGAACTCTCTACGCCGCTTATGTTCCGGTTGCGCTCTTTCCGCAGGTGAACTTTCCGAGGATTGTCGTGTCGCTCGAGGCCGGTGATCGGCCCGCATCGCAAATGGTCACGCTGGTAACGCGTCCGTCCGAAACCGCTCTACGGTCGGTTGTTGGCGTCCGCTCGCTGCGCTCGATCTCAAGCCGCGGCAGCGCCGAAATTTCGGTGAACTTTCCTTGGGGACACCCGATGGATCTCGCCGCGACGGAGGTCGGTGCGGCGGTCGCTCAGCTCCTTCCGTCGCTCCCTGCGGGCACGACCTTCAAGGTCCGACGCATGGACCCGACCGTGTTTCCGGTCGCGGCGATGAGCTTTATCTCGACGTCCATCGCACCAGTGGAACACCATCGCGCCGGCTCTGTCTGCGATACCGGGAGTGGCGCGCACGAGCGTGATTGGCGGCGCACTGCGCGAATATCAGGTCGAGATTGATCCGATGCGGCTCCGGACCTACGGCCTGGCGATTGGCGACGTCACGGCTGCATTGACAGCCGCCAATATCCTGCAAGCGACCGGTAAACTCGAGGAAGACTACAAACTTTATCTCGTGCTCTCGGATGAGCGCTTTCACGATCTTGACGCGATACGGCGTACGGTTTTGAGAACCGGAGGGACAGGGATTGTCGAACTTGAGGATGTCGCATCCGTCAAGGAAAGCGTGGTGCCGAACTGGACCAGGGTCTCGGCCGATGGGCGCGAGGCCGTGTCGTTGCAAGTGTTTCAGCAGCCGGACGGCAACACGGTCCAGATCGTCGCGGACCTCAAGGCCAAATTGGCCGATCTCAAGACAATGGTGCCGACGGGCGTGACGCAATCCTTTTGGTACGATCAAAGCGAACTGATTGTGGCATCGGCGACCAGTGTTCGCGACGCGATCCTGACCGGCAGCGTGCTTGCGGCGCTCGTCCTGCTTGTTTTTCTCCGAAGCATTCGAGTGACAATGATCGCCGCCGTCGTTGTGCCATCGGTTATGGCGATCACTGCACTCATACTTGGCATTCTGGGCCAAAGCTTCAATATCATGACGCTTGGCGGCATGGCGGCGGCGATCGGATTGATCATCGATGATGTGATCGTGGTCATCGAGTACATCGAGACTCGGTTGAGAGGGGCGACGATTGCCGAACGAGAGGCTTCTGCTGCGGCCGCGGCCAACGACTTTCTGAAGCCGCTCGTTGGATCGAGCCTCGCGACACTGATCATCTTCCTGCCGCTGGCGTTCCTGACGGGCGTGACGGGAGCATTTTTCGCCGCGCTCTCGCTGACGATTGCGGTCGCTTTGACGATATCCTTCATCCTGTCGTGGCTTGTTGTGCCGCTGCTTGCCGCCTGGTTGTTGCGGCCTGGTGATGTCCACGAGGAGGACGCACAGGAATCGCGCCGGGAGGGCCTCTGGGCCCGCACAGTCTCGACGGCGCAGCGATGGCCAATGGTGGTCGCCGCATCGATCCTACCGCTGGCGGCCGCCGGATATTTGGTCACGACTAAGCTTGCATCCGGCTTTTTACCGCCGATGGATGAAGGTGGGTTTGTACTCGACTACAAGACACCGCCCGGCACGTCGCTCACGGAGACGGATCGCTTGTTGCAACAGGTCGAGGCCATCCTGCGGGCGACGACTGAAGTTGCGACCTATTCCCGGCGCACCGGCGCCGCGCTCGGCGGCGGGTTGACGGAACCCAACGAAGGGGATTTCTTCATTCGCCTCAAGCCACCGCCACGCAAACCTATTCATGCCGTAATGGCAGACATCCGGACACAGATTAGGATCCAGGTTCCGGGCATCAACGTCGAAATGGCACTCTTGATGGAGGACCTGATCGGGGATCTGACGGCTGTCCCGCAACCGATTGAGGTCAAGCTCTATGGGTCCGAAGCCGTCCTGCTGGAAGTCGCGCCAAAGGTCGCCGCTGTTGTCTCCTCATTACCGGGGCTGGTCGAAGTGCAAGACGGTGTGACCCCGGCAGGAGACGCCCTGCTCGTCAAGATTGATCATGTGAAGGCGGGACTTCAAGGCATCGATCCCGCCGTTGCGACCGCACAGCTCAATGCCATGATTGCCGGCGATATATCCACGACCATCGACGAAGGAGAACGATCCATCGGCGTGCGCGTCACGACGCGACCAACCATCCGGGATGATATCGCGCGCATCGGCAATCTCGAACTCAAATCGGCGGACGGCCACATGGTGCCGCTGCGAAAGATCGCGACAATCGAACGCGAGACCGGACAACCTCAGATCGTTCGTGAAAACCTTCAGCCGATGCGGGCCGTTACAGCCAGAATAGAGGGTACCGACATGGGCTCGGCTGCGGCCGCGGTGACGGCAAAGCTCTCGGAGGCCGGCGTTCTTCCTCGGTCTGTTAGGTTCGAGTTGGGCGGCCTCTATGCCGAGCAACAACAAGCGTTCTACGGCCTGATGCTGGTTATTGTCGCGGCGTTTGGACTGGTTCTGCTGCTATTGCTGCTGCTGTTTGAAGACTTCATGATTGCCGGGTCCATCCTGCTGATGCCAGTGCTGGCTGCGTGCGGCTCCATGCTGGCGCTCGCGGCAACAGGATCGGAACTCAACATTTCGGCCATTATGGGATTGACCATGGTGATCGGTATCGTCACCGAAGTCGCGATTATTTATTTCACGGCGTTCGAAGGGTTTCGAGCGACCGGCAAGTCGGCGGCAGAGGCATTGGCGCTCGCGACCCGGACGCGCGCCCGTCCGATCGTTATGACCACGCTGGCGGCGATCCTTGCCTTGCTGCCTTTGGCGCTCGCCCTCGGCCAGGGCGCACAGATGCAGCAGCCCCTCGCGATTGCCATCATCGGGGGCCTGATCCTTCAAGCGCCTCTCGTGCTGTTCGTGTTGCCTGCCATCAATCTCGTCTTTGGAAGATTCGAAACCCAGAACACATGATTTTGGGATGGTTGCTCGAGAGGCGGCGGAAAACTCATACGCGCGGTTCAACCACTCTCCCGAGGATCAGACTCGATCGACGCGAAGCGCGTCCATGACAAGTGCACTGGATACGTTAGGAAAGGCAGAGAAACCCTTTTTCTTGGAGCCTGTGCGCATGCTTGCGAAGCTCTAGGTCATACCCAACGCGCATCTTCTTACTGTTGTATCGTGTTCTCTTTCTGGAGCGGCGGTCAGGCCAGCTGCTGAGCTGGCCTGACTGACGAGACACGCCGGGTCTCAACTATGGGCATGCCGCTTCGCCGCCATAGGGGCAACTTTGGCGGAAAGCGGCTTTGCATGGTCATGAGGAACGGCATACGGCGTGCTCTTGTACGGATTGCGCCAAATCGTATTGGCCTCGGCGCCGCCGATGAGCGTAGCTGAGCCGACAGCAGCGGTTGCAATGGCAAGAATAATCCGGTTCATGTTTGTCTCCTGTGCTTTGCAGTTTAAGTCTTCAGACGCTCCGCAGCGAGATCGGTCTCGTTTGCAATGTCCGATGCACAGAAGTTAGGTAAAGGGTGCTACCGCGAGATTTCGCGAATGTTTCCTTTGATTGCAGGAGCGGTCGTGAAAATAGCTCGCGGCCCGGCATGGTTGGTCTTGAGGGCTTAGGAGCCCTCCACTTTCGCCAAAACCACCCTCACCAAGAGGCCGCCTTCGGGACGGTTCTTAAGCTGTAGCGTACCGCCGTGGCTTTCGATGACGCTTTGGGCAATCGTCAACCCCAGTCCCGTTCCGCCGGTATCTCGACTGCGCGACGCTTCGATGCGATAGAAAGGCGCGAGAACTTTTTCGAGTTCATCCTCGGGAATGCCCGGACCCTGATCCTCAATCTCCAAAGTGACGTTCTGCGGCGCGGCTAAGACGCGAACAGTTGCGCTTTGACCGTACTTCAGGGCGTTTCCGATCAAATTCGCGAACGCGCGTTTCAGGGCGAGGCGGCGACCGGTGAAGATTGCTTTGTCTTGCCGTTCGAGTGTCACCGCCAGCCCCTGATCGGCAAAGTCATCGCAGATCGTCCGGACAATGGCACCAAGATCGAGCCGTTGGCGCTCCTCACCGGTGTGATCGCTGCGCAGGAACTCCAAGGACGAGCCGATCATCTGCAGCATGTCATCGAAATCGGTCTCGATGGCGCGGCGCACATCTTCGTCGGCAACATCCTCTAGCCGCAAGCGTAAACGGGCCAGCGGTGACTTCAGGTCGTGGGAAATCGCCGCAAGCATGAGGGTGCGCTCATCAACGAGTTTCTTGACGCGCAGTTGCATTTCATTGAACGAAGCCGCCAGCTCGCGCACTTCTTTTGGGCCGTCGACTGGGATCGGCTGAGGTTCACTTGTGACGTAGACGCGTTTGGCCTCTTCGGCGCATTTGCGGATTGGTTGTGTCACGCTTCGGGCCATGCCAAGGGCGATACCCAAAACTCCAAGCGCCATCAGGGCCGTTGATACAATGATAGCTCCCCTGGAATTATGCGCACCGTCCAGCACTGCGATGTTGGTGTTCACCCACCCTCCATCGGGCAATCGCATCGAAACGAGGGTCAAATGCGGATCGGTGCGTGTGCCTGTTCCTTGTGCTGGCGTCCCGACGATGAGACCGCCATCGCGATGGGTTTTTGTGCTTTTTTCAATTTCGGACTGCAACGCGCTGGCCGGGCCGGTCATAACTGCGGGGGCTACAGCGAGCGGGACCGTGCTGTAGTGGACCTCCAGTGCGCCCCCCGACAGGGTATGCGCTGTTTCTTCTCTTTTTTCAGCCGGCAGCCGGCTCAGCGTCGATTTAATTGAGATGAGCCGCTCGGCCGTTCGCGCGGCATTCGTCAGTCCAACTTCCGAATCAAGACCCAACTGATAGGCCCATATGCTGGCCAAATGCAGTGCGGTGAGCCCGAGCAAAAGCACCGCGATGGTGCGCCCGGCAATGGTGTCAGGGACAAGTCTCATGCGAACTCCCGCCGCAGGCGTATCAGACGCGCTTTACTGATGGCACGAACATGTAGCCTGCGCCGCGGACCGTCTTGATCATCCCGCCTTCATCCGCACTTTCAAGCTTGCGCCGCAGACGGCTGATTTGAACGTCTATGCTGCGATCAAAACCCGTCGCGATCCTGTTGCGCGAAAGGTCGAGCAACTGTTCCCGCGTCAGAACACGCTGCGGGCTTTCGACAAAGGCTAGCAGCATATCGTACTCGCCCGTGCTAAGATCAATCACGACACCTTCGGGGTTGAGCAGTTGCCGTTTGCGCGTATCCAGCACCCACCCCTCAAACGCGTACGCGCCAGCGCTCAGCGGCTGAACGAGGTGCGGGGAAACAGAAGCTCTGCGGAGAAGGGCACGGACGCGCGCGAGCAATTCCCGTGTGCTGAAAGGTTTCGCGAGATAATCGTCAGCGCCAAGCTCCAGTCCAACAATCCGATCCGTTTCGTCCCCCTTAGCTGTCAGCATCATGATGGGGGTCGAGGATGTCTTGCGCAGTTCCCGGCAAAGGTCGAGGCCTGAAGGCCCAGGCAACATTACATCGAGGATGATGAGGTCAAACAGGACGAGTTTTAGGGTGTCGTTCATTTCACGCCCGTCGCGGACGCCCGTCACGCGATAGCCCTGGCCGCGGAGAAACTTGGCAACGAGCTGGCGAAGCTGGCCGTCGTCATCGACAATCAGAACATGGGCATCTGTGATCGAGGCCGGCGGCGCACTGGCATCGCGCTCCGACGCTGGAAAATCTGAGGGAGACATGCGTGTTTCCGTCGAGGCAACATCTGAAATACTGCAGATTATATAACAGCCTAGGCCGCTTGTCGGTCTTTCAGGCGGCCTGGGCTGCGTGTTTTATCACTTGCCTTTTTCGAGGCTCATTACGGTTAGCTGACCGTTGACCTTGTCCGCCGTGAACTTGACGGCGTCACCCGGCTTGGCAGCTTTCAGCAGCGCAGCATCCGACGCCTTGAAGACCATGGTCATGGGATCCATTTGCAAGTTTGGAATGGCCTGATGATCGATCGTGATCTTGCCGGCGGTCTCATCAACCTTCGTCACGGTGCCGCTAACTTTCGGCAGGGACGCGGCCGGCTTTTCTGCAGCAGGCGTATCTGCTGCCTGATGCATCGCGGGGTCATGAGTTCCACCTGCGCTCGCGACACCCGTAGGTCCGGCGAGAAGCACAGCAGCAACGGCCAGTGCGTATCCGATTTTCATGTCTTGAACTCCTTGTTTGAATTGATCTCGGTGCGTTCGCTATCGATTTACTTTTCCGACACGACGACAACGCCCTTCATGCCGGCCTCGGAGTGGCCGGGAATGAGGCAGGCGAACTCGAAGGCTCCGGCCTTCGAGAATTTCCAGACGATCTCTGTCGATCCGCCTGGTTTCAAGCGGCGTCCGTTGGGATCGTCGTGCTCCATCTCCGGGTTTTTCTGCATGGCGATGCGGTGCTTAGCATTCTTCTCGACGCTGTCGAGCATGAACTCGTGATCGAGCGCCCCGCGATTGGTGATCACGAACTTGATCTGCTCACCAGCCCTCACCGCCAGCTCCGGTGGATCGTAGGCCATGGTGCCGTCGCCCTCCGTCATCGCGACGGTGATCGTCCGAGCCGGCTTCGCAAGATCACCGGGTTCGCCCGCGGCAAAGACTTTGTGCGTATGACCGGCCGCTCCTGGTTCTGCTATGGCAAGCGTTCCGGCGAACGGCACACCTGCGCTTGCCGTCAGCGCTATCAAAAGCTGTGATCGCGTGATCCGCGTTCTCATGGACTTATCCCTCAACGAACTGCGCTGACTTCGCGCCAACGAGGGATGTAACGAACGCGCTCTACCGCTTCATTTCGCGATTGTTACAAATTGTTTCCACGCGTCTCAGAACGTGTCCTCAATGCCCTGAATGCCCGTTCGGCTTGACGGCTTTGACCTCAATTTCTGATGCGGGCCCGCCAGGTCCGGTCGTTGCTGCCGGTTCAGCCGGAGCACGAACGGGATTGGAAAGTTTCGAGGGATCGCCCGTCCACTTGAAGGCGACGGTACCTTCCGGATTCTCGTACCAACCGGGGTCCTTGTAGTCGTTGCGGTCAAGCCCCTCGCGTACTTTGACAACCGAAAACATGCCGCCCATCTCGACAGGCCCGAATTGGGCGAACCCGGTCATCATCGGCAGCGTGTTGTCGGGCAGCGGCATTTCCATCTCGCCCATATCGGCCATGCCGGCGGCCCCCATCGGCATATAGCCCTTGACCATCTGGGACATGCGCTTCTTCAGCTCGGACTGGTCGACGCCGATGAATGTTCGCAAGTCATGACCCATCGCGTTCATCGTGTGGTGCGACTTATGGCAGTGAATAGCCCAGTCGCCCTCGTAGTTTGCGTCGAACTCGTAGGCGCGCATTTGCCCGACAGCGCAATCGATCGTCACCTCAGGCCACCGGGCTTCGGGACGCACCCAGCCGCCGTCCGTACAAGTCACCTCGAAATGGTAGCCGTGCATGTGGATTGGATGGTTCGTCATCGTGAGATTGCCGAAGCGCACGCGCACGCGATCGCCCTTGCGTACGACAAGAGGATCGATGCCGGGGAAGACACGGCTGTTCCAGCTCCAAAGATTGAAGTTCAACATCTGCGCGATGCGCGGGACATACGAACCTGGATCGATGTCATAGGCATTCAGCAGGAAGACGAAATCGCGGTCAACGCGCATGAACTTCGGGTCTTTGGGATGGACGACAAAGAACCCCATCATGCCCATAGCCATCTGAACCATTTCATCGGCATGCGGGTGATACATGAACGTGCCGGACTTCGCGATCTGCCACTCGTAGACGTAGGTCTCGCCCGGCTTGATGTGCGGCTGATTCAAGCCGCCAACGCCATCCATGCCGCTCGGCAGGATCTGCCCGTGCCAGTGAATAGTCGTATGTTCGGGAAGTTTGTTGGTGACGAAAATGCGCACCTTGTCGCCCTCGATCACCTCAATTGTTGGACCCGGAGACTGGCCGTTGTAGCCCCACAGGTGTGCTTTCATTCCGGGCGCCATCTCGCGCACGACCGGTTCAGCGACCAGATGGAATTCTTTCCATTCGCCGTTCATGCGCGGTGCGAGTGTCCAGCCGTTCAAAGTGACAACCGGCTGATAGTCTGGGCCGCTCGAAGGAGCCACCGGAGCCTGTGTGGCTGGCGATGACTGGAACTGCGCTTCTGGGGCTGCAGCGTGGGCGGGGCGGCCCGTCACTTTGGCGGCACCCAGCAACGCAAGCCCGCCCGTCGCGACCATCATGTCTCTACGCGATACCGTCATCCTGAAGCTCCTTTCTCGATGCCGTCATCCGCCCGTACCCGCAGCGACCGATGCAACGCTGCCATCGCGTCCGCCGATCACTGCGGTGTGCAAATCGACTTTGGCCAGCCAGAAATCGCGCCGCGCGGTCGCAGCCTGCACATTCGTTTCGATCCGGGCCCGAGCATCGGCGAGCAACTGGAACACGTCGACAAGCATACCATTGTAGTTTAGCAGCGTTTGCTCGGTAATAATCTGGCGAAGAGGCAGGATTTCCCGCTCGTAGTGCCGAACGACGTCATACGTGCCGCGATAGGCCTGATAGGCCTGCCGTGCTTCGGACCGCACATTCACCGCTTTTTCAATCAACCGGTTGACGGCGGTCATATAGGTTTCTTCGACCCGCCGGGTCCGCACTTCGCCGAAGTCATAGATCGGAATCTGAAAATCCACGTCGAAGCCGCGCCAGCGAACTTTCTCCGTCCGCTGCGTCTCTGTGCGTATGAGCGCGGGGCCCGGTCCGAGCGTAAAGTCGACTTCCGTGACCTTGTTCGTTTCAACGCGACGAATGCCCCGAACCTCCAGCACATCGATGAATCGAGTGGCGCTCGTGAGCCCAAACTCCTTGGCCAGGATAGCGATCTCCATGCGTGCGATTTCCAGATCGATGCGGGAAAGCACAGCCTCGGTTTCAATGTCGTCTTCGACTTTCGGCTTTGGAGGAAGGGCGGGCAGTTTATCCGGTAGTTTATATTTGAGCTGCGCGCCCCATAGTCCAAGCGCCTGGTTGAGCCGTTCGCGCTCCAGGCGCTGTGTCAGACGCGCTTGCGCCAATTGACCGCCAACCTCAGCCGTGAAGGCGTGCTCGCGCGCTTGATCCAGCTTCGCCATGCCGCCCGTCTCACCAAGCTTCCTGGCAAAGTCTGACACGGTTTCGGCCGAGTTGACGGCCTGCTGCAGGAGGACCACCTGCTCGTTCGCCGCCACAGCCCGATAGTGGGCGCGGCGCGCATCGGCCGCGATCTTGAGAGTCGCATCGACCGCGCGTTTCTGTGCCTGGAGAAAGCGATCCTCCGCGATCTCGCGCCGGCGCGGCAAGGTCAAAAGGCTCAACACATTCTGCAAAATCTGGGCTTCGATCTCGATTGTCGACGGTTGAATGAGACGTGACAGCGTGACGATCGGTGAGGGTGGCAAACTCGCTTCGACCATCATGGCTTCCGACACACCAAGTTCGGTGTAGGCGGCTTGCAGGCCCCGGTTGTTCAAAAGAGCGATCTGAACGGCCGCATCGGGCGTCATCGTGCGCGAAAGAAGCTCGGCCACTCGGGCCTCGGCCGCAGCGGCGCCGTGCTCATCTTGGATTTTCGCGGCGGGTTCGCCAATCGCTGCAGTCGACAGGTCGCTCACAAGGCTCATGCCACCATCAGCCGAGAACTGCGCGCAACCGCCCAAAATCAAAAGCGGACTTGCCGCCGAGATCCTCATCAATCTCTTCCAAACGCTACGCCGTCTGCCCAAACCCATGAGCGATCCCCCCGGTGCTCTAAAATCTCGCAACGCCTTCCCCCGAAGGCTCCGCGGTACACTCACACCCGTTTCATCAATGTTGCATGCCCGGCATGGACTCCATGGGCTTCGGTTGCGCCGGGGCGGTTGAAGAATTCGGTGTTGCCTGCGGCGGCTGTCGATCCGCGGGCAGCGCGCCAGGAGGGGCCACCTGGCGATTGATTTCGCCCCAAGGCTGCGGCTCGACAGGCCGATAGCTTTTGATGCCAGCGGCAATCGATCGGTAGGGTTGGGCCGGGACAGGAACGGGCTCATCAGGCATTGGACCGGCCTGCGGCCACGCCGGTTCCCGTTCACCCCAACCTGTGAGGCTCAACAGCGCGAACAGTGCAATCCACACCCTGATCATGATGAGGCCGCCGTGCTTGGTTTGGTCGCCATGGCGCAAAACATCCCAAAAAAGTAAAGGTTGGGATCCACTTTAATCGGCCACCCCGATTCGGGGTGTTTCGCGTTTATTACAAAATGTTTCAGTGGCGTTGACGCAAAGCGGATCGCTGGAACCTGTAACAGGATGGACGATGCCGACAGCGTTGCAAGTAACAGACTCAAGATAGCGTCCGGATCGGTTCCTACCCGCTGATGCGCTGGCGCTGTGATCACATACGAGGACCAACCGCGCGCCATAGGCTGGCGGAAGCTGATACTGACAAGGAGAAGTTACCGCTCGCCAGAGCGTTAGAGGGCCTTGGGCACCAAGCCGTGCGCGTTCGAAATAAAGGCGCGTCGCGTTGCGCAAGCTTCCATATGTCAGAACGGCGCGGCATGAGCAGCAGACATCAGTGCGAGCACCCCCCTTACGGAGATCACGAAACCGATCAGAAACACGATAGACGCCGACACATAGGGAAGCCTATGGCTCCACCGGTCAAATCCTTGCCAGCGGGACCGCGCGTAACCGGCGCCCCAGACCGCTGCAAGACCGACGGCGATCAACGCTATCGCGAGTCCCGCACTAAACGCTGCGACCATGGCGATGCCCAGGGTGAAAGCTTTGAGCTGCAGGCAAATCAGCAACACCGCAATCGCGGCCGGGCAGGGCAAAAGTCCCCCTGAAAACCCGAACCATGCGATGTCGAGATTCGTGACCTCCCGGCCACCGCCAAAGCGACATTGGAGATGGCGCGCGTGGGCTGCTGCGTGCGCGTCAAGTCCGGCATCCTGGACATGAGGCTCGTGGCTGTGGTCATGGTTATGATCTTCATCGGATTTGTGATGATCATGGTTTGGGCCGGCTTGATGGGCATGATCGGGAGTGCGCAATTGAGCGGCGGAAGGCTCAAGACCTCCCCGCATCAACGCAAAAATTCGGAGCGAGAGCCCCATGATGAGAAGCCCGGAAATAAGTACAAGCCATGGCTCGGCCTTATCGAGAATCATTTTGTCGCCGAGATAGAGTCCCGCAAGGGCGATGATCCACACGATCAGCGTATGACCCGCTGCTGCCGTTAGTCCGAGCAGCGCTGCCTGGGCGGGCGTGCCTCGCACGGCGACGATGAACGCTGCCATCATGGACTTGGAATGTCCCGGCTCAAGCGCATGCAACGCACCCAGGAGTACCGCGAGGGGAAGGTAAATCCAGGGATTTGCTGCCCCGTGTTCGACGATGCTTGCGATATCCGGCAGTTGCGGGCCCTCACTTTACGTAGGTTTTGATGACATCCATCAACGCGCTCGCGCCGCGCTCGCGTTCGGCGGCGTTGGCAGCGCCGATGACGTGATCCTGCATGTGATCGTCGATCAGTTCTGCGGTCAGCCCGCCTATTGCGCCGCGAACCGAGGCGACCAATTGCAGAATCTCCGAGCAACCGTGTTCGCCTTCGAGGGCGCGCTCGATGGCTTCGACCTGCCCCTTGATGCGGCGCACGCGCCCGAGCAGCTTCGATTTCCCGGCAACGGTATGGCTCATTCTTGACCTCGATCTAAGTATAGTATAGGGGGGTACTCTATAAACGTCAAATGTCGCGCTTGAAAAGTCTTATATTCTCCGGGTTGTTGCCATTTAGCCTCATGGGTGATGCGCTCTCAAAAGATGGGCCGCGCACCTGTTGGCCCTCGCGCTCAGGGGTGGTAGCTCTGGTGGGTAACGGAATCGGTCCAATCGGAGCTATTCGCGTGTCGAGCCTGCGTCGCCTCGTCGTCGCTATCCTGCTGGTGCTGTTCGCACCGGCATCGATTGTGGCTGCGATGCCGCTGGTTTTGTGCCACGCCAGCGACGGTAGCCATGCTCTAGAATGGCGCGGCGGGACCGCCGACCACGCGGACACCACCCTTCATCATCATGGCGGTGAGCATGATGACGGCGAGCATGCCGGCGAATTTACCGGTTGGCATTCGCACGATGGCGGTTGCGACGATCACGCCATTGTCTCCTCTGGGACTTCCACGAGATCGGACAAGGCGTGCGTCGGCGCTAAGCCCAAAGCTTATCCTGCTGTTCTCGTGGAGCCGATGGGCGGCGACGTCCGAACATATCTGTCTGACGGCCGGTACTGCGCTCGAATTCCCGCCTCAAGCGAACGGCTTGAGCATCTGCGCACTGTGATTCTGCTGATTTAGCTCTCCGACTCTGATTGCCTGAGGAGGCGCGGCGCCGTTGTGCCGCGTCCAGCGCTCATGCGCGTTTGAGATCGGGAGAGCAAGGGATATGCCGGGATTATCTGGCCGCTCGATAAGGTTATGGGCCGTCGTGCTCGCGCTCGGATTGTCCGGGTGCGAGACCCGGCCTTTGGGAAGTATCGAGACGGAAGCGATAGCCAAAACGGCGGAGACCGACCGCGATCTTCCGCGGCGCGAATGGCCGGTCGTGATCGAGACGCCACCGGCCTCGCACGGACCGCATGCCCAGGTGGAGACCCTCAC
>JAFKKW010000290.1 GCA_017304275.1 Hyphomicrobiales bacterium
AAGGTGTTCAAGGTGGCGACGGTGCAGAACCTCTACAACCTCGCCGACCGCAGCAGCGAGGACGTGCTCGATTATTGCGAGGCGGAGGGGATCGGCTTCATTCCATGGTTCCCGCTCGCGGCGGGATCGCTCGCGAAGCCCGGTTCGGTGCTCGAGGGTATCGCCAATCGGCACAACGCGTCGCCGGGTCAGATCGCGCTCGCGTGGCTGTTGCGCCGGAGCCCGGTGATGCTGCCGATCCCGGGAACGGGCAAGGTCAAACACCTCGAGGAAAACGTTGCGGCGGTGGGCATCACGCTGAGCGATGCGGACGTCACCGAGCTCAGCGCGCTGTCGCAAAAGGCTGCCAACGAGAACGTGTGAGTCTCGGCCGCCCGATGGCGATCAACGCTGCTGGGCTGCCGCTGCCACGGCGATGGCGGCGTAGGACGCGTTCGGCGGCAGGTGGGCAAGCTCGCGCGAGTAATCGATCCGATTGTTGGCCGGCGGCACCTCGGTACGCGGCTTCAGCGATGTCGATCGCGCGGCGATCGCGGCGTAGGAGTCCGCTACACGCGCCTCAGCCGGAGACGGGCGTGGGTTCGTCGCCATTCCGAGCAGTGTTGCAATCGCGGCAGATGTGTACGAGGCGTCGGGCCTGATGCCGGCGAGTGCGTTGGTGTAGTCGATGACAGGCCGTGTGGGCGAGGCAGCCGGTGTCTTGGGGATGTCTCTTGCCTGAGCTGCTGCGACGGCGGCATAGGACTGTGGCGATGCCTGTGGCGCAGAATTCGGAACCGCGATCCGTGTCGGCGGCGCCACCGGTTGCGGCGGACGATCCACTGCAGGGGGCGGCGTGTCGGACCGCTTCACGGCGCCGAATTCCGGCGTCTGCATCGGTGCCTTTGCCGGTTCCGCTTTGGCGCGCGCCCGATGCAGGATCGTCGCGACCATCAGAGCGACGAGACCTATGACCGCCGCGGTCCCTGCCAGAAGGACCAGCCCATTCTGCAGCTCGAAGGAATCCATCGTCGCGTCCCCCAACCCGAAAGATCACAGCGGCTGATATCCGCTGCATTTTTTCCGGGATATCACTGCAATCTGCGTTCTGACGAAATTGAACTTTTGGGCAATTCGCGGCATCGCAGCGCGGTCAACAGCAAGAAGGGAGCCGGGTAATCCCGGCTCCCTTCTTCCGGCGGGCTGCGAAGACCGGCGGTCACGCGGCCAACTCGGCGCGGTCGTGCTTTCCTTCCTCGACCTCCTCGATGATCTTGGCGACGAACGCGTCGAGGTCGCCCGGGTTGCGGCTCGTGACGATGCCCTGGTCGGCGACGACGGTCTCGTCGCGCCAGTCGGCGCCGGCGTTGATCATGTCGGTCTTGATCGTCTTGTAGGACGTCGCCTTGCGTCCGCGCACGGCATTGGCCTCGATCAGCAGCCACGGTGCGTGACAGATGGCAGCCACCGGCTTGCCGGAGGAGACGAACGCCTTGATCAGCGCCATCGCGTCGGCGTCGCCGCGCAGGGTGTCGGGGTTCATCTGGCCGCCGGGCAGGACGAGGGCGTCGTAGAAGCCCTCCGATGCGTCGGCGAGCTCGCGATCGACGGGGACGCCCGAGCCCCAATCCTTGTCCTTCCAGCCGCGGATTTCCTTCTTGTCCTTGCGCGCCTTGGGAGCTGCCACATGCACCAGCGCGCCGGCCTCCTTGAGCTTCGTGCGGGGGACCTCGAGCTCGGACTGCTCGAAGCCGTCGGTTGCGAGGATCAGGATCTTCGCTTTCGATATTTTCGGCATCAAGGCCTCCTGTCTTTCGTTCGGGGGACAGGAGGAAACGGGCGGCGCAAGGAAGGGTTCCGGTTGTTCCGGCCGGGACACCGCGCGGGATCGGCTCGGTGTCAGGTTGACGCACCTCGGGTCTCGGCAGCCT
>JAFKKW010000291.1 GCA_017304275.1 Hyphomicrobiales bacterium
CCTTGAACACCTCGGTGTTGTCGAACTCGCCTTCGGGCTCGAGATCCAGAACGGTGTACTTCAAGCCCTCGGGAAGCGTCTCCTCGTAGCGCTTGTAGACGACGCGGCGGCAGTGACGGAAATAGGGGTCGCACTCGATGTTGGAGAACTCGTCCTTGTACACCTTCGGCACCGCGTGTCCGTTGATGTAGAGCACGCCGTGCTGCATCTGGATCTCGTCACCGGGCAGACCGATCACGCGCTTGATGTAGTCCAGCGATTCATCCTGCGGCAGGCGGAACACCACAACATCGCCGCGCTTCGGCTCGGCGGCGAAGATGCGGCCCGAGAACAGGTTCGGACTGAATGGGAACGAGAAGCGGCTGTAGCCGTAAGCGAGCTTCGAGACGAACAGGTAGTCGCCGATCAGAAGCGTCGATTTCATCGAGCCGGACGGAATGTTGAACGGCTGGAAGAAGAACACGCGTACGACCATCGCAATGGCGAGCGCCTGCACGATGATCTTTGCGGTTTCCCCCCAACCGGATCCCGCGTTGGCCTTGGAGTTCGTGTCCAGGCTCATTCTCCTGCTCCTTGGCCCGCCGGGTGGCCGGGGGGCGTTCTCAAACCCTGCTCGCTATACCGGCTTGGCGCGTGTCGTGCAAACAGGGGTGCGGCGCGGCGCCGCTGTCTTACGGTCGCAGCGCGCCGGCCGTCAGGTGTCGGGTACTGCAGAAATGATGACAACAGCCTCCGCGAGCGGAAAATCATCAGTCAAAGCAAGGTCTACACGGGCGACGCACCCCGACGGCGTCATGCGGGCAAGCTGGAGGGCCGCGCCTCCGGAGAGGGCCAGCGTGGGGCGTCCTGACGGCAGATTGATGACGCCCATATCGCGCCAATAGACGCCGTGACGGAACCCGGTGCCGAGCGCCTTGGCGCAGGCTTCCTTCGCGGCAAAGCGCTTGGCGTAGGACGCCGCCCGCGCAGCACGGCTCTCGGATTTCAGGCGCTCGATATCCGTGAAGACGCGGTCGATGAAGCGGTCGCCGAAGCGCGCGAGGGCGGCGTCGATGCGACGGATGTCGACGATGTCATTGCCGATACCGATGATCACGCGATGACCCGGCCGGTGGCCTTGAATCGCGCCTCGTCCATCAGGGCGCGCATGCGCCGCACGGCGGCGTGCAGACCGCCGAAAATGGCTTCGCCGATCAGGAAGTGACCGATGTTGAGCTCGACCACCTCGGGCATGCGGGCGAGCGCGGCGACGGTGTTGAAGGTGAGGCCGTGGCCGGCGTGGACCTCGAGCCCGCGGGCGGCAGCCGCGGCGGCGGCTTTCGCCAGACGCTCCACCTCGGCGGCGGTGCCCTTGGCATCGTCGGCCGCGGCGTATTCACAATAGGCACCGGTGTGCAGCTCGACGATGTCCGCGCCAAGCGCGGCGGCGGCCTCGATGGCGCGGATATCGGGCTCGATGAACAGCGACACGCGGATGCCGGCGGCCTTGAGATCGGCAACCACGGGCGCGAGCGAAACGCGTTGCCCGACGACGTCGAGGCCGCCCTCGGTGGTGCGCTCCTCGCGGCGCTCGGGGACGAGGCAGCAGGCGTTCGGCACATGGCGCAGCGCTATGGCGAGCATCTCGGGGGTTGCCGCCATTTCGAGGTTCAACGGCCGCGTCAGCTCCGCCTTCAGGCGGGCGATGTCCGAATCCGAGATGTGACGGCGATCCTCGCGCAGGTGCGCCGTGATGCCGTCGGCGCCGGCCTCGACCGCGAGATGCGCGGCGCGCAGGGGATCGGGATGGCGGCCTCCGCGCGCGTTCCTGATGGTGGCGACGTGATCGATATTCACGCCGAGGCGGAGATGGGGGAGGCTCGTCGTCATCGTCATTTCTACCTTCGCGGCGCGTTCCGTTCGCTGCCA